>JANQSB010000315.1 GCA_028284295.1 Myxococcota bacterium
CGACAAGCTACCCGAAGCCCCGCGCTCGGGCCGCCCCCGGTGGACGCCGGCCGCGCGCTCCGGCTACCGTGCGGCATGAGCTCGGGAAGCGTCGCCTCACGCCGGGCGTGGTCCGCGAGGATCCTGGACGCGGTCGGTGATTCGGGCGAGGACGGTCCGCGTGTGGCGGCGTTCCGCAGCGTGGTGCTGGCCCACGCGTTCGCGCAGTCCTGTCTCTTCGTCGCCATGATGCGGTCCGAGAGCTCAGCCTGGGTCGTCGGGGTCGCGAGTGGCGTCGCGGCGACCCAGCTCGCCTGTCTCGTCGTGTCCTTTCACGGGACCCTCAGCCGCTTCGCTGCACCCGTCGCCTTCCTCACGGTCCTGTGGCAGCTCGTCTGGTTCTTTCCCAGCAACAGCAACCATCTCCTCCTCTCGACCTGGTCGCTGTTCCTGCTGGCATTGCTCGACACGCGCGATCACGAGAGCGCCTCGCTTCAGCTCCGCGCCCTGCGCTGGTCCACCGTCATCGTGCTCTTCTACACGGGCGTCCAGAAGCTCCTCTACGGTGCCTACTTCCAGGGCGACTTCCTGCTGTACACGCTCCACGCGTCCGACGAATTCGCGACGGTCTTCCGGTTCCTGCTGCCCGTCGAGGAGTTCGAGCGGATCCGCGCCATCGACCTCCGGGTCGAGGGGGCCGGTCCCTTCCGGACCCGCGCGCCGCTCTTCCTGTTGGCATCGAACCTCGTCTGGGTCGCGGAGCTGCTGCTGCCGGTCGCGCTCGTCTATCGCCGAACCCGCGTCGCGGCCGTCTGGATCTCCCTGGCCTTCGTGGTCTCGATCCAGACCGGCGCGCGAGAGCTCCTCTTCGCCCTGCTCTTCGGGAACCTGGTCCTGCTCCTCCATCCGGATCCGTGGGTCCCGCGACTCCGCTGGGTGGTGATCGCCCTCTACCTGTACGCCGTGGGCATGGCGTTGGGCTGGGTTCCGGGCACGGAGCTGCTTCGCCCCACCGGAGTCGAGGGGGTGGCCCACATATGAGGCAGCGCCTGGTCTTCGCCCTGCTCGTCGCGTTCGCACTGTGGCCCCTGGTCCACCGGGGCCTGGTCCATCGCTACGGGCTCGATCCGTGGAAGTTCGGGGGCTGGGCGATGTACACCGTGGCCCGGAAAGACCCGCAGGTGGTAGTCCAGGTCGACGACGACTCTGGGCTGCGTCCCGTGCTGGTGAAGAGCGCTTCGCTGCGCGCCGAGATGGCCCGCTATCCGTGGACTCGTCGCATGCTGGGACCGGGCCACGAGCCCGCACGCCTCGGGCGCCTCGGGCTGCGGCAGGAGGCGAAAGCACGGGCGATCGTCGTCGACGTCTCGGACTTCAGCCTGGACGCCGAGGGCCGCGTCCACTTCGACGAACACCGGTACCGCTACGAGCGCGAGCCCGCGAAGGCGGCTCCCTGACGATCAGCCGGTGAAGGCCTCGGCGAGCCGGGCCAGGCAGGCCTCCTCGACCTCGGATACGTGGGGAGTCCGGTCGCGCTCGTCTCCCGCCGCCGCGGCGACCTGCCGGGTCCGCTCGAGCAGCTTGCGCTCGAGGTTCCGATTCTCCTGCTCGGACTGGGTGGCGCAGAGGGCGCGCGTGAAGTCCTGCCAGAGCTCCGCGAGGTCCGGCGCCGGTGCTTCCTCCAGCCACAGCTCCAGCAGGCGGTAGGAGAGCGATCCGGGCTCGATTCCCACCGACGCCGCGCCCGCCAGGGCCGACGCGCGCTCGGCGTCGTCCATCTCGCCGTCCGCCCAGGCGACGAGCACGAGAGGGATGAGGGTCAGTGCCGACAGGGTCTCGACGCGGATCCCCAGCCCGGCGAGCTCGGCCAGCAGCTTCGGGTCCTCGATGCCGGTCGCCTCGGCGATCAGCTCCGCTGCCGCCTTCTCCTGCGCGCGCAGTGCCAGGCGCTCGCGTTCCCCATCGTCGACCCGCTCGTAGAAGGCGTCACCCAGTCGCGCCGCCTCTCGCGAAAGCCCCTCGTCGTGCCCGCCCATGCCGCTCTCCCGTCTCGTTCTGTCCGGCGATCCCGGATCGACACACTAGCAGGGCGGGGCGGGGCGTTCGGTGGGAGAGCGGGCTGGTAGGATGGCCTCGTGTCCGACGATTCCCCCGACCGCCCCTTCGAGGTGCTCTTCCTGTGCACCGGAAACTCGGCGCGCAGCATCCTGGCCGAGGCCGTGCTGAAGCGGCACGCCCGGGGTCGATTCCGGGCCTCGAGCGCCGGGAGCTACCCACAGGGGAGGGTCCACCCGATGGCCATCGAGCTGCTGCGGGAGCGGGGCTACGAGACGGAGGGACTCCGGTCGAAGAGCTGGGACGAGTTCGCGACGCCGGAGGCGTCTCCCATCGACCTGGTCGTGACGGTCTGTGACAACGCCGCGGGCGAGGCCTGTCCGGTCTGGCCCGGGGCTCCCGCGACGGTGCACTGGGGCCTCGACGACCCCGCTGCGGCCGAGGGGACGGCTGACCAGCAACGCGAGAGCTTCCGCTCGGTGCTGCTCGAGCTGGAGCGCCGCATCGGGATGCTGTGCGAGCTTCCCCTCGAGTCGCTCGATTCGCGCGAGCAGGTCCGTCGCCTGCGCGCGATCGCTCAGAACCGGGCGAGCTCGCGTCGGAACGCGTAGTCGGCGGGCGCCTTCACGAACACCTGCCAGCCCCCGGTGGCGTCTCCTGCCATGGCGGCGAAGGGCGCCGTCACCAGGTAGAAGGGAATGCCCGCGACCATCGCGACAGCCGAGAGGGGTCGCACCAGGGCCACGTCGAAGGCCACCGCCGGGGCGTCTGCCCAGCCCAGCTCCGCGGGCTCGGCTGCGACCGGTGCAGCCTGCGCGAAGAGCAGGGCCGCGATCGCCAGGCCGATCCAGTTTCTCCGCATCGCTCTCGTCGTACGCGTCATCCTCGTCTCCCGCTTCTCGCGCTCTCGCGCGTTGTCACGCGCTGCATCAGCTTCCGACGCCCGCCCATCGTATCACGGAACGCGGACCGCCCCGTCGCTGCCGATCAGTGGCGTCGCCGCAGGGCCAGGGACAACAGGCGCCGCACCAGCTCCGGGTAGCCGAGACCCGACGCGGCCGCCGCCATCGCGAACTCCTCCTTGCGAGCGATCTCCGGGTTCGGGTTCGCTTCCAGCACGTAGAGGCGCCCGTCGTCCGCCAGGCGGAAGTCGATCCGCGCGTAGCCGTCGAGGCCGAGGGTGCGGTAGACGCGCTTGGCGGTGCGCTCGAGCCGGCGCACCAGGTCGTCGGGGCTGCGGATCGTGCGGATCTTGACCCCGTGCTTCTCCTGGTAGAGCACGTCGTGCTTCACCCGCGCGGTGGCGACCAACGGCTCGCCGGGATCGAGGTTCCGGATCACGAGCTCCTGAGGAGGCAGCACGGTGAGCCGCTCGTTGCCGAGGACGGCGGTGTAGAGCTCGCGGCCCTCGACGAAGCGCTCCACCAGGGCGTCGGTGTGGATCCGCTCGTGCACCATCCGCACGCGCTCGGCCAGCTGCTCGTCGTCGCGCACCACCGAAGCCTTGGCGATTCCGAAGGAGGCCTCCTCGACCTGGGACTTGACGATCAGGGGGAACTCCATCGCCTTGGGTCGTCGGGGCTTGCGTCCCATGCGGACGACGAAGAAGCGCGGTGTCGGGATGCGATGGAAGACCAGGAGCTTCTTCGAGAGCGCCTTGTCGCGCGCGATCATCAGGCCTCGCGGGTTGCAGCCCGTGTAGGGGACCCCCATGAGCTCGAGGTAGGAGACCACGTAGGCGTCGTAGCGAGCCAGCTCCTGGAACTCCTCGAGCAGGTTGAAGCTGAGGTCGGGCTTCCAGCGCTCGATGGCGTTCCGGATCGGGCGGACCTCGTCGCTGACCCCGAGCACCTTGACCTCGTGCCCCAGCTCCTCGAGGGTGCGGACGACGTCGTACTCGGTCTTGACCGCGTGGGCCTCGTCCTTCGGCAGCTCCTTGATGTCGTCCGGCGGGACGAACTGCTCGTGGACCAGGACCATCACGCGCAGCTTCTTCTTCACTTCGCCTCCGCGCTCACAACGCGTGCCATTCGGCTCCCTGGTAGACGTACTCCACGGCGCGAGCCGTGATGAGGATCGCCAGCTCGACGAGCAGCTCTTCGGGGTCCCGCGCGGTGCGCAGGCCCAGCTGCCGACTTCGCTGGATCATCTCCTTCAGGAGCACGTCGACGGCGTACTCCCGGCGCCCCGTGCCGCGGACCACCAGCCGCCGGATGCGCGCGCGATTGCGGTGCAGGAAAAGCGAGGCTGGTTGGCTCGTCTTCGGGTCCGCACCAGCGCCAATCGAGTCGAAGACCCGGGCCAGGTCCGCGTCGTAGATGTTCGTCGTCAGGGTCTCGAAGCGCTCGTGCTTGGCTTCGTAGTACTCGCCCAGGGTCTGTTGCAGCCGCGACAGGGGCTCCACCCGTGCCCGCGAGCGGATGCGCGGCGCCTTGCCGCTGAGCTCGCGCATGGTCTCGTCCACGTATTCGAGCTTGCGAAGCGCGGGCCAGCCCTGGTAGCGGCGCCGCCAGGCCGAGCCGGGTGTGAGCCAGACGGCGAAGGTCTCCGCGAAGTCCTCGTCCGGATGTGCCTGGGCGTACCAGTAGTCCAGGTGGAGCACGAATCGCTGGCTCGCCGGGTTCGGGCGATAGGCTTCGGGGTAGCGTCGGCCGGAGTTGCCGAAGTGTTGTCGCCAGCGCTTGCGTCGGTGTAGCTGGTAGGCGCATTGCACCGTATGCCCCACCTCGTGGCGCAGGATCCGCATGCACGACGCGCGGCTGCCGCCCTCGACCTCGAGCATCTGCTTCTTCTCGAGGCGCATCAGGCGGGGGTGGGCCAGGAAGAAGGGAATGGCCACGCCCGGGATCCCTTCCGGCGAGAACCACTCGCCCGAAAGCCAGTAGTGCGGGCGGATGCGCAGGCCCTTGCGCGCGAGCTCCCGCCCGATGCGGTAGATGGGGCCTTCGAGCCAGCTGTCCTCGATCTCGAGTCCGAGGTCGCAGAGCCGCACTGCGAGCAACCGCTTGTCGGTCCAGCCAGCCCATCGCGGCTCGGAGCGCGAGCCGGGGGGACTTCTGCGTGCGGCAGTCAACGGAAGCTCGAGTGTAGCGCCGGGATGCGGCGCGGGTTCGCGTCTGGGGGCCTGCAGCGACCCGGGCCCTCTGGAATAATCACCCGATGTCCGCCGCGGAGATGCGCGCCCGACTGCGTCCATCGACTCCGGCGCGGAGGATCGCCCGGCGGAGACGGTGTCGGGGGTCGGGCACCCGTTGGCTCGTGGCCTTCGCGACCCTTGCCTGCAGCGCGTGCGGCGAAGGGGGCCGCTCGCCGCTCCCTCCCGAGGCGGACGCGCGTCCCAACGTGGTGTGGATCCTGCTCGATGCGCTGCGGGCCGATCACCTGGGCAGCTACGGCTACGAGCGCCCGACCTCCCCCGCCATCGACTCGCTGGCCGACCGGGGCGTGTTGCTCGAGAACACCTGGGCCCAGGCGCCCGCCACCCTGTTCTCGGTGCCCTCGTACATGACCGGGCGCTACGAGCCCGCCTTCTATCAGGACCCGCGTCACCTCGACATCTGGTTCTTGAGGCGGCCGCCGCCCGAGGAGAAGCTCGTCTCGAGCCTCTTTCGCGAGAACCGCTACGCGACCGCCATGTTCTCGGCGTCGCCCTGGTACAGCGAGGACTCGCGACTCGGCCGGAGCTTCGACCACTTCGAGCCTCTCGCCCACGCCGAAGGGATCGACCCCCGCGACGCGGCGGCCAACCCGGCGCTCTTCCGCTGGATCGAGGAGCACGCCGCGTCGCCCTTCTTCGTCTACGTCCACGCGCTCGATACCCATGAGCCGCGCTACGCCACCAACACCGACCCCCGTTGGCTCCTGGAGGGCTTCCCACCGGAGCGGGAGGCCGCCATGCGGCGTGGCTGGAGCCACGTCGAGCCCCCCTTCGACGCCCGGGACCGCGAGCAGATCCGGGCGCTCTACGATGGCGGCATCCTCGTCGCCGACGCCTTCGTGGGCGAACTCGTCGAGGCGGTCGATGCCCTCGGCCTGCGCTCTCGCACCGTCTTCGTGGTGTCCTCCGACCACGGCGAGCTGCTCGGCGAGGACGGCATCTCGCTGGGGCATCCCCTGCATCGCGCGCTCGACGAGCTGCTTCGCGTGCCGGTGGTCATCAGCGGGCCGGGTGTGCCCGAGGGCGTCCGGATCCCGGGGACCACCCGCAACGCGGACATCGTGCCGACACTGGTCGATCTGGCGGGGCTCGAGGTCGATGCGGACTTCCAGGGGGTCTCCCTCGTCCCCTTCTTCTCGCGGCCGGAGGAGCTCCCGGAACGGGGCGCCTACGCGCGAATCCGGCGTGCCTTCGGTGTCGAAGAGCCGCAGCGGGTCTGGATCGACGGTCGTCGCAAGCATCTGCTCCGGACCGAGCGCGGAGACGATCCGTCGGGGCTCCGGATCGAGAGCTTCGAGCTCCCGGATCGGCTGGGCGCCCAGCGCCCGGTCGAGGAGGGGCCCGCCGCTCGTGCCGTGCTCGAGGCCGATCTCGAGGCCCGGTTGCGCGAGTCGTGGCGTCCCCTGCGAGCGCGAGTCGAGTCGATGCCTCTCGAGGTTCCCCCCTCGTTCGAGCTCGGTCACAACAGTCGGCAGCAGCCCGAGCGCGTGGCGCGTGACCGTCTGGACCGTCGGGACGGGCGCTGGAGCGACGTGATCCTGGAGCAGACCGAGCGGGACGAGGTCGCGGGTCTTCCCTTCGTCCAGGATCGCGTGCTGGTCGGCTTCCCGGCCAGCGAGGAGCTTCCGGTCCTGTCTCTGGTGCGGCGCATTCCGGACGGCCGCTACCGGGTGAGTGCCTCGTTGCACGCGGCGCGGGCCCTCGGCGAGACCGTCTCACTTCGCTTCCGGGCCGCCGGCAGCCCCGCCTGGCGCCTTGTCGAGCTGTCTGCCGCCGACGCATCGCGGCCGGACGCGGGCTGGGTCTCCCTGGGCGAGTTCGCCGTCGAGGGCGGCCGCTTCGCGTACGAGCTGGCTCCTTCGGACTCGCCGCACCCGGCGTTGATCGGTCGTCTGCGCTTCGAGGAGGCCGACGCCCCTGCCGCGGAGACGCGGAGCGACGCCGAACGGCAGCGCGAGATCGAGCGACTCCGCAGCCTCGGCTACGTGGAGTAGCGGCTCGACGCGTCAGCGCGCCGAGCCGCAAGCCTCCTGCGCGAGGCGTGGCGTGGCGAGTGGCGTGACCGTCGAGTTCAGCAGGATCGGCTTGCGGACGACGCCCCGGAAGTGCGTCGTCCGGCCCTTCGCATCGGGAGCCGCACCGATCCGGATCGGCTCGTCCAGGTGCTTGTTGATGCGAACCCGCTTGCCGAAGGCCTGGCCCACGGCGAGCCCGTCGACCAGCAGCACGACCACCGAGATGCCCCGGTCGTACAGGGCCCCGGCCGTGATGGCCGTGCACTCGCCCACCGCCGGGACGGGACCCTCGAGCGTGGTGTCTCCGATCTCGAAGCGCAGACGGTCGCCGGCTTCCCACCACAACGAGAAGACTCCCTCCTGGTGGGCGAGCGGCCAGGGGGGCTCGCTGTCCGCATCGGGAGTCAACCCGAAGGAGAGCACCCAGGCGCCCCAGCCCGGCGTCCGCAGGGTGTCCCATCCCGAGAGGGTGAGTGCGCCTGCGCCGTCGAGCCGGCCGACCTCGCCGTCCCAGCTCGCGTCGCCCTCGGCCGCGATCCGGACCGGGATCCGTTCGATCTCGCGGAACCAGTCGCGCGCGAGCCCGATCAGTCGCTCGGCCACCTCGGGATGCTCGTCGAGCACGTTGTGCGACCCGGTGGGGTCGCTCTCCAGGTCGAGCAGCGCGGCGTTCCCGGACTCGGACGTGTATCGCCAGCGGCCCGTGTCGTCCAGGATGCTGTAGTCGCCGCCGTGGTCGCCGGGAGGTGGATTCGTCGAGACGGGCTGCGGCGCGACCCCGCGCACGCGGGGCACGGAGTAGCTCCGGTCCTCCCAGAAGAGGGTTCGCGGCGCCAGATCCGCCGACGGCTCGTCGAGCAGGGATGTGAGGTCCACCCCGTCCAGCGGCTCGGAGCTCTGCGCGCCGGCCAGCGCGGCGATCGTCGGGTAGAGGTCCATCGACGACGTGACCCGATCGACGGTCCCGGGGCGGGCCTCTCCGGGCCGTCGGATGATCAGGGGCACGCGGAGCCCCCCTTCGTACAGCTGGGTCTTGCCTCCGAGCAGGGGCGCGTTCGAGCGCGGGTCCTCCGCTCCGTTGTCGCTCAGGAACACCACCACCGTGTTCTCCGCCTGCCCCGACTCCTCGAGGGCGTCGAGGATCTTCCCGATCGAAGTGTCCAGGGTCTCCACCAGGGCCAGGTAGCGGGGACGGTCGTCGCCCGGCCGGATCTCGATCGGCTCGCCGGGTGGCTGGACGGGCTGGTGGGGGGCGAAGAACGCCACCTGGAGCAGCCACGGGCGGTCGCGGTCGGCCTGCTCGATCTTCGTGACAGCCTCCCGGGTCAGGATCTCGGTCAGGTGGCCGGAGGTGACCTCGGTCTCGCCCTCGTCCCGAACCAGCCGGGGGTGCCAGTAGGTCCCGAGCGTGGGCGGCTTGAGCAGCTTCTGGTCGAGGAAGCCGTAGAAGGAGTCGAAGCCCTGGCCGTTGGGCCTGACCGAGGCGGGACCGGTCCCCAGGTGCCACTTGCCCACCAGGTGCGTCGCGTAGCCAGTCTCGCGCAGCAGCTCGGGCAGGGTGGTGATTTCGGCCGGCAGCCCGCGGGGGCGCAGACGGAACCCGAATCGCTGCGGGTAGCGCCCCGTCAGGATCGAAGCGCGGGTCGGATCGCAGGTCGCGCCGGCCGTGTAGAAGCGGGTGAAGCGGACGCCGGTTCGCGAGAGGCGGTCGAGCTCGGGGGTGCGGGCCTCGTTTCCCCCCCAGGCCTCGATGTCGGAGAAGCCGAGGTCGTCGGCGATCAGCAACAGGATGTTGGGTGGCGGCGTGGGCTCTCCGCAGCCGACGAGCGCGGTGCCCATCGTCGTACCCACCGCGGCAAGCCACGCGGTCAGTGCGGTAGCCCGGAGGAGAAGGCCGGCCCGGACGGCGATGCCGGCCCTCCTTCGAGCCGGGTCGTTGCGCCGTCGCGACCGTCCGCTCATCGAGACACCGAGCTTACGCTTCGGGGGTCGCGAGATGCAAGCTGCGCGTTGCCGGGGTCGGGCGCGCCTGCGCAGGACGAGCCCGATCCACTATCTTGGGCCCGTGTCCGGCGAAGAACGGCTGGAGGCGCGCGCGCTCCGGCTCGCGGCAGGCCTCGCTCTCTCTGCGCTCCTCGGCCTGCAGGCGGGCTGTGGCCCCGGGGAGTCGCGCCCGCCCCCCGATCGCATCATCCTGATCGTGGTGGACACGCTTCGACGCGACCACGTCTCGGCCTACTCGGATCAGTTCGTCTCCACGCCCAACATCGACCGGATCGCCGAGAAGGGGCAGGTCTTCGACAACGCGCTTTCGGCCTTCCACGCGACCACCATGTCGATGGCCGCGCTCTTCGCAGGCCATACCCCGAGCATCGAGAGTGGCGATCGGGAGTCCGCCCTGGAGTGGAACACCTTCGCCCTCTGCGGCATGTCCCGCTTCGCAGCTCCCGGATCGAGCCAGTGCGTCCCCGAAGAGGTCGACACCCTGGCCGAGGGCCTGAGCGGAGCCGGCTACTACACCATGGGGGTGGTCTCGAACAGGCTGCTCTTCCGGCCCTACGGCTACGAGCAGGGCTTCGACGATTGGATCGAGGTCGGGGATGCGTCGCTGGGGGTCGAGCTGACCTCCTTCGAGGCGGCGCAGATGGCGGCGCGGACCCGGACGGCATTCCACGTGAACACCGCGACCGCGCGGGCCCTCGCGCGCCGCAAGAGCGATCACTTCTTCCTCTACGTGCACTACATCGACGTGCACGACTGGCTGCTCTTCGACATCTCGTACGCGGAAAGCGTGGTCCGATTCGATGCCTATCTGGGGCAGCTTCTCGACCTGCTCGAGCAGCGGGGGCTGCTGGCCGGCGCGACGGTGATCCTCACCTCGGACCACGGCGAGATGCTGGTCGAGGAGAAGCTCCACTTCCGGGTCACCCGTCACTACGGCAACCCTTCCTTCGAGCCGCTCCTCAACGTGCCGCTCTTGATCGCGCCCCCGACCGAGCTCGATTCGGATCTCCTCGTCCGGTCGCAGGACGTCAAGGGGATCGTGCGCCGGATCGCGGGTCTGGAGGGCAGTCCCGCCACCGATCTCGAGCCCGACGAGCTCTTCGTCACGGAGCAGTTCTACCAGACCTATCGTCGCGGGGGCTGGAAGAGCATGTGGGAACGGAAGTCGGACCAGGTGCTCCTCTTCGATCTGGAAGCGGACCCCGGTGAGGAGAAGGACCTGTCGGGCGAGCGTCCGGAGCTGCTCGCCGAGCACCGTCGTCGCATCGACGAGCTCGCGGGCGCGTTGACGAGCACCGACGGCGGCGCTCCGGAGCTCGGTGCCGAGGAGATCGAACGCCTGCGCCAGCTCGGCTACCTCGACCGGACAGCTCCGTCCGAGGCTCCCTAGGTCCTTCGGGGTGGCCCACCCGCCGCGCGCCGAGCCCTCCACCCGCATCCGGCTTCCCTGGGAGCACCCCCTCGTCTTCGCCGGCTCGCTCGCCGCACTGGCCTTCGCGCTCTCTCTCTTCTTCGCGAAGTTCCGGCTGGGGGGCAACGACGAAGGAGCGCTCCTGACCGCTGCCGGCAAGATCCTGCGCGGCGGGCTCTTCTACCGGGACATCGATGCGTACCCGTTCCCGGGAGCCCACTACCTGCTGGCCGGGACGATGGCGCTCTTCGGCGAGCAGCTCGGGGTGGCCCGGGGGCTGGCGGCCGGGCTCTACGTCGCGCTGGTCGTGGTCCTGTACCGGCTCGCGCTTCCGCTCCTGGGCCGACCGCGCGCGGCTCTCTTCGGGGTGTCGCTCCTGGCCTTCAAGCTCCTGGCGTGGCCCGCCTTCACGGCCTTCTTCTACTGGGACCTGGCGTTCCTCTCGGCCGTCTCGGCGATCGCGCTCTTCCTGTGCAGCGCGCGGCCGCGGAGCTCCGGCGTGCTGCTCGGCGTGGGGCTGCTCACGGGGCTCTCCTTCGTCTCGAAGCAGAACGTCGGCGTCTATCTGGCCCTCGCGCTGGGACTCGTCCTCGCGTGGGAGCGGGGCGGCGAAGGCTCCGGAGGCCCTGCGACCGCTCGCTCCATCGCGCTCGGATTCGCCGGCTTCGCGGCCGCCGTGCTGCCCGGGGTGGCCTGGTTCGCCTGGCACGGGGTCCTGGTCGAGGGGCTGTACAGCGGGCTCGTGCGGCCGTTCACCGACTACGTGGGGACGAGCGGAATCGCCTACGGACGGGCCCTGCGCTGGTGGGAGCTGGGCAGCCTGGAGGGACCCTCGGGCTTCTCCTACTTCCCAGAGAGTGTCTGGACCCTGATCCGTCGCGAGCTGCTGCCCGGGGGTGCCTCGCTCAGCTCCTTCTACTGGCTCGTCGGGGAGCTCTTCGTGCGAGGCGTCTACACCGCCATGCCTCTGGCCTTCGCGGGCGCGGTCGGACTGGCCTGGCGGGACTTCCGGGCCGGCCGGGGTCGGCCTTCCCTGTTGACCGTCTTCGCGTGCCTCGCCGGCGCCGTGGTGCTCTCGGCGTTTCCCCGCACCGACTTCGCGCACATGATGGGCATCTACCCGCTGGTGCTGCTGCTGGGCTTCGCGGTCAGCGGAGAGCTCTTCCGGAACGGCCGCGCGGCCCGGATCGCACGCGGGATCGAAGCCGCGTCGGTCGGCGCGGTGCTCTTCGCATGTGGGGTCGCGTCCGTCTCCTTCTTCGGGAGCATGACGGCTCGGCTCGAGCTCGAGCGCGCCCGGCTGTGGGTCTGGCCCGAGGACCACTTCGTGGGGTCGGTGGTTCGCTACGTGGACGAGGAGCTCCGAGAGGGCGAACCGCTCTTCGTCTACGGCTACGAGGCCTACTACTACTTCTTGAGCGGCCACTACTCGCCCTGGCCCTTCTCGCAGCTGTATCCCGGACAGGCGGGAAGCGACGACGGGGCGAGCCTCGCGCGGCTGCTCGAGAGCGATCCGCCCCCGGTCGTCGTACAGGGCTTCGTGCACTTTCCCGGGGTCCCGGGGCTGCCCACCCAGGTGCCGCGACTCCAGGCCTTCCTGGAAGAGCACTACCAGACGACCGACGAGCCCTTCCGCCGCCATCCCCCGGCCAGCGGGAAGGTCCCGCCCGAGCATCGACTCCAGGTCCTGCGGCGGACGGACGGAACCCTGCCGTGAGCGGGGCGACCCGGGGCTCGGGCCTCCTCGTCTGCCTCGTCGCCAGCGTCGGGCTCTCGCTCGTCTACGAGTCGCTCTTCCTGTTCCACGGACTGAACGCGATGGACGAGGGGTGGCCGCTCTACGCCGCGCGCTCGGTGCTCGAAGGGGCGGAGCTGTACCACGAGGCGCTCTGGGTCTTCCCGCCGGGACACCTGCTGCCAGCGCTCCTGGGTGTCTGGCTCGCGCCACCCGGGCTCGAGGTCGCGCGCTTCGTGTACGCCTTCTTCGCCGTCGCGGCGACGGCGGGGATCGTGCTGTTGGCGGCGCGCTTGATGGCCTGGCCTTGGGTGCTGCTCACGGGGCTGCTCGTGGCCGTCGCGGCGCCGGACAGTCACATCATCCACGCGGTCTTCGGCTATCGCTACATCGTCTTCGCCATCGCGGCGCTGCTCTGCTTCGACCGCTACATCGCGACGCGAAGGGCGGCGTGGCTCGTGGCAGCGGGGGCCTGGATCGGAGTCGGGGGCGTCTTCCGCCTGGGCCCGGTCTTCGCAGCGGGCTGTGGCCTCGGCGTCGCGATCATGAGCCTGTCCGCGGCGCCCCGCGACTGGCTTCGGGACTGGGGGCGCCTGGGGCTCGGAGTGCTGGCGACCCTCGGTGTGTCGGTGTTGGGGCTGGGCCTCGCCTTCGGCTTCGACACCCTGTGGCGCGAGACCGTGATCCGTCCGGCCACGATGCTCGCCGACCAGTCATTGCCCTGGCCGCCCGCTTCCTTCCCCACAAGGCTCGATCGCGCCGTCATTCGCGACTGGTTCATCGCCCTGCAGTTCCGCCTGCTGCTGCTGCTCTACGTGGGGGCCCTGGCGTGGCTGGCCCTCGACTGGCTGCGCGGGCTCGCGAGACGGCGTCCCTTCGAGCAGCCGCTGCTGCTGGCGGTCGCGGTCTGGGGAGCCGTCTACTTCCTGCGCTCGCTGACCCGTTCGGACGTCGCCCACCTGGACTCGGTGCTGCCACCCGCCTTCCTGCTGCTGGCCTGGGCGGTGGGACGGGGTGTCGAGTGGCTGTGGCCCGGCGGATCCCGAGGGTCCGCACGCGCCGTCCACTGCGCGGTGGTGGCTGGAGTCTTCTTCTCCTGGGGCTGGCTGATGTCGACCGACCTGTACTTCACCGAGGCGAGGCGTGGCGTCGAGCCGCTCGCCTCGACCGAAGGCCGCATCCGGGTCGGCGGGCGCTACCAGGCGCGGTTGATCGACAGCACCGTCGAGGCCATGCGCTCCGCACCGGCGGGCGAGGCGATCCTCGACATGAGCGCGTCGCCGATGCTCTTCGTCCTCTCGGGCCGCCGCGGGCCGGGGGGTCTCGACGTCGTCATGCCCGGGACCTTCCTGGTCCCCGAGGAGGAGAGCGGCTTCCTGGCGCGCCTCGAGGCGGATCCACCGCCGCTGGTCGTCTGGCCGCTGCTGCCCTTCGACGGCATCGACGAGCAGGTTCCCGAACGCTACGCGCCCCGGATCAGCGACTTCGTGCACGGTCGCTACGCGAGAGAGGGCCCGCCGCGGCGGTGGTTCGTCATGCGCCCGAACGCGTCTGCCGAGCAGAGGGAGCGACAGCGGGAGGGGAGCCTCCGGGCGAGGCGCCGCTTCCAGGAGATGAGCGAAGAGGAGATGTCGCGACATCGAGCGCGAGAGCACTGACCCGTGCTCCGTCCCGCGTCATTCCACCCGTCACTCCACCCGTCACTCCACATAGCCGAGCGCCTCGAGTCGGGCCCGGGTCCGCGCGCGCAGCGTGTCCCGCAGCGCCTCGGCCTCGGGGCCCGAGTCCTCCTCGCCCATCGCCTCGCGCAGGAAGAGGCCTGCGGCCTTGATCTCGCAGAGCGGGCAGTCGGGCAGGGTGCGGCGGTCGCCGGTCGGGATCCCCAGGGCGTCGAGGCGCTCGCGCAGTCGCTCGAGCATCTCGTGGGCGCGTTCCGGGTCGTCGTCGGCGAGGTCGTTCGACTCCGTCGGATCGGTCACCAGGTCGTAGAGCTCGAGGGCCTCGTCGACGGCCCCGTCGGCGCGCTCGGTGGTGGCGATCAGCTTGTGACGCCTCTCGCGCAGCGACCAGGAGCCCTTGGTCTGGCTGACGGCTCCTGTCCGGCTGACGGCTCCTGTCTGGCCGAAGGCTCCTGTCTGGCTGAAGGCTCCTGGCCCTGCGAGCTCGTCGACCGCGCCGCTCCAGAGGGGCCAGAAGCTGCGTCCCACCATGGTGTCGGGCGCCTCGAGACCGACGGCGTCGAGCAGGCTCGGCGCGATGTCCGAGAGCATCACGGGCCGCGAGCTCTCCCGGCCGCCGGGAATGCGCCCCGGTCCCCACACCACCAGGGGAACGCGCGTGAGCTCGTCGTGCAGGCTCTGCCGCTTCGCGTTGTAGCCGTGGCGGAACCCGCCGTGCTCCAGGAAGGCCTCGCCGTGGTCCGAGGTCAGGACCAGCAGGACCTCCCGCTCCCGGGCCGCGTCTCGAAGCGCGGCGAAGAGCGGCCCGAGGTCCCGATCCATCTGGCGAACGAGTCCGCCGTAGAACTCCCGGATCTCCGCGACCTCCGCGGGCGTCGGGAGGTAGTCGCGCAGGTAGCCCCGGCGATCTCGGGTCCAGGACTTCTCGACCGGGGCCTTCTCGTGTGCCGCGTAGGTGTGGAAGAACAGGAAGGTCGGGATGCCCGCGCTCTCGCGGATCTCCGACACCGCCGACTCGACCTGGGCGGACAGATCGGTCACGCGGTTCCATCGCTCGTCGAACTCGTCGAAGCCCTGGTCGAAGTAGAAGTAGACCCCCACGAAGCCACCGCCCGTGGTCGCGAGGGTGTGGAAGCCCCGCTCGGCCAGCAGCTCGGCCAGCGAAAGGGGACGGCCCCGCTCGAGGTGGAAGCCGTAGACGCCCGAACGCAGCAGCGCGTAGTGGGAGGGGAGGGTCCAGGTGGCCTCCGATGCGGCACTCTGGAAGCGGATCCCCTCGTCGCCCAGGCGCTCGAGCTCGGGGGTCGTTCCCGGCTCGCCACCGAAGCCGGAGACGAAGTCGGCGCGCAGCGTGTCCAGGCTGACGAGCACGACCAGGCAAGCCTCCGGTCGTCGCGCGGGGACGGCCAGGGGCCGGGCCCAGACGGGAGTGCCGACGGGCGGCCGTTCGCAGCGCAGCCGGAGTCGCACGCGCCTCGAGGCGTCCTCTCCGAGCGCCAGCCTCGCCGTTTCGAAGCGGCTCGGCCCGGCCTCCATCTCGACGAGGGCCGTCTCGCTCCCGTCGTCCGCCTCGA
>JANQSB010000340.1 GCA_028284295.1 Myxococcota bacterium
CGGTCCGGTGTGGTGACGATCACCTCGTCGGGCCGGGTCTCCTCGATCATGCGATCGAAGTCGGCCGCCAGGTAGCCGCGGGCGGGGAGCCCTGCGCTCTTCGCCCACTCGAGTCGGTGGGCGAGCCGTCCCGCGTTGACGTCGCACAGACCGACCAGCTCGGCCCGCTCGGCGTGGTCGCGCGCGATCGCGAGCGAGAAGATCCACGAACGCAGGCCGAGTCCGACCTGGGCGTAGCGTGTGCGCGCCATTCAGCCGTGTGCGCCGAGGGTGGCTTCGGCGAAGCGCCGGATCTCCCGTTCGCGGTCCGGTCCGGCCGGCGTGTAGCAGAGCTCGGTGACGCCCGCGGCGGCCGAAGACTCGACGCGCTTGCGGATCTCCTCCGGCTCGCCCACCCAGCCGATCCAGGGAATCTCCCCGGCTTCGCGCATGGCCACCAGCGCCTCGCGATCTCGATCGGAGAGGTGCGAGCAGTGTCCTTCGTGGGTGGCCAGGTGGCGGGCGCCTTCGGGCCGCGCCGCCTCGACGGCGGCGCGCCAGGCGGCACCTCCCGGCAGGCCGTCGACGGCTTCGGGACTCGTCTCGTACGGGGCATGCAGGGTGAGTGCCTGCCACACCCCGGCCGCCTCGAGGACCCGGTCGGCGCTCGCCGACTCTCCCGCGTCGAGCACGCTTCCATTCACCAGCTGAACCGCCCAATCGAAGCGTTCCGGCGGCGGCTCGATGCCCATCCATCCGTCCGCGATCTCGCGAGTGATGGCCACGCCCTTCGGGCCGAAGGCCGAGAGCAGGATCGGCACCTCGATGGGTCGGGGGTTCGTGATCTCGGGGTGATGGATCATCTGACAGGGGCGGCCATCGATCTCGACGACCTCGCCGCGCAAGAGGGCCTGGACCTGCTCGGTCCACTCCCGGGTCTTCTTCCACGACAGGGCCTTCTGGCCCAGTACGAGTCGCGCCGTGAAGCCGGTGCCGATCGCACAGGCGAGGCGGCCGGGCGCCAGTCGCGCCACGGTCGCGATCGCCGCCGCGGTGGTCATGGGGTGACGCAGGTTCGGGACCAGGACCGCGGTGCCGAGGCCGATGCGTTCGGTCGCCTCGGCGACTTGCGCCAGGTGGATCCAGATGTCCTCGTAGAGGGCCGCGGAGTCGTAGAGCCAGACGCGGTCGTAGCCGAGGCTCTCCGCGAGGCGCGCCAGCTCGCGCGTGCCGGGACCGGGAGGCAGACCGATGGAGATCTTCATGGGGTCTCCGCACTGGGGGTTTCCAAAGAGGGAGTCTCCCGAACGGGGCTCCCGAGCCTCGGCGCGGTGCGATCGCCGGGGGTCCTGTTTCGCACAGGAAGGCCGGCCCCGCGAGGGCCGACCACGCGCCCGGCGGCGCCCCTGTGGGGCCGACGCGGTACGCCTCAGCCCGTCGGCGGCGCCGGCCGATACCACGAGGATGGAAGTGGGCCTTTCCAGGCGGGAACGAGCAGGGCTCTGCGGCGGAGTGCTCGGGCTGATGCTCGTCCTGGCCGGGGCGCCCGGGGTCCATGCCGAGGCATCGCTCCGCCCGTGCAGCTACTTCGCCGCACCCATCCCGTCCGCGGGCGGGCGGGTTCCGGCGGGCGCGCCCGAGGGTCGGCGTGGTGCGCCCGGTACCGCCGACGCGCCCATGGCCGTGTCCGACTTCTGGAAGCGCAAGCTGGCGGCGCCCGGCGCGGTGCTGTGCCTGGCCGATGGCCTCTACCGGGGCAAGCACTCGATGGTCACGCCGCACAAGACCCTGGATGGCACGGCGACTGCGCCCATCGAGGTCCGCGCACTGAACGACGGAGCCGTGAAGGTGGACGGCGAGTTCCAGCACGCTCCGCTGCGGCTGCGCAACAGCTACTGGACCGTGTCGGGAATCGATTTCTTCGACGGCAAGGGGCCCGCGGTGGGGGTCGGCGGCCTCAAGCAGACCGCCGAGCGCGAGCGCCAGCCGGTTCGTCACGTCGTCCTGCGCCGCGTGGTCGCCTGGCGGAGCTTCATCCCCTACGCGACGGCGGCGGAGCTCAGCGCGATCGGCGGCGCCAACACGCACGTCTACGACCTGCGCGACGCCGAGGACCTGCTGCTGGAGGATTGCGCGGGCTTCGGCTGGGGACGGAAGATCTTCCAGCTCTATCGGACCGAACGCGCGACCCTGCGCCGGGTCTGGGCACGCTGGGACGGCCGGCATCCCCTGCGCGGGGGCGCACGGCTCGCGGTCTCCTGCTCGTACAAGGGCTACGACGGCCTGTGCGAGAACGTGATCGCAACGGTGGGGGGCGCGACCGACCCTGCGGCGGCGCCTCTCGACTACGATCCGCCCATCGTCCTGATCGGCGCCGAGGGTCCCGGCGAGCCGACGGACCGCTGGCTGTCCGGCCGCGATCCCATGGACCTCGCCCTGCGCATCGTCGGCAGCCTCGCCTACACGCTTCCCGATGCGCGCTTTCGCAAGGTGACGGGCCTGCGGGTGGGGGGTCCCGGCTACCCGAGCCGGGGCGTCAAGGGCGTTCGACTCGAGCGCAGCGTCGTGCAGCTGAACGGATCCCTGCAACCGGCCCTGCAGCTGTACGATTGTCGCGACGACCCGTCCAAGCATCCGGACGGCTGCTCGTGGCAGCGGGGCGCGGATCGCGCCGCGGCGGCGCCCGTCCTTCGCCGGGTCGCGACCGCGAGCGCCGCGGGCGTCGTGGTGGGAAGCGACTGGAAGCAGGAGAAGGTCGCCCAGCGCGAGGCGGGCGCGCGCATCGACGTCTACGGGAGCGAGAGCGCGGTCCTGTGCCGGCGAAGCGTCGAC
>JANQSB010000366.1 GCA_028284295.1 Myxococcota bacterium
ACACAGGCGTACCCTGGGTCGTCGTCGAGCCAGGGTACGCCTGTGTCGGGGTCCGCAGCACCGGTCCGCTCGGCCAGCTCGCTGGGCCCGAGCCAGCAGTCGGGCTCGCCCGGGACCGCGACCCGAGCGCGACTTCCGGACCGATCGAGCAGGAGCAGCCACTCGCCGGTCCCGCGCGAGGCCTTCAGGACCAGGGGCGTCCGCGAGCTGGTGACTCCGACGGCTTCCCTCGCCGACAGGATCGTCGCGCGAAGTCGCAGCCCGCGGCCCAGGCAGGCGAACTCCAGCGCCTCCTGCCAGGTCGCGTCGTCGGGCAGCGGCGGGGTCTCCGTCCAGGTCCAGGCGTCCTCCTGCGGGTCGGCATCCGGGAGCACCGTCTCGAGGAGGCGTCGCACCACCCGTCTCGGGGCGAGGATGGAGAGCTGGCTGTGCGGGTGGTCGCTGGACATGACGGTCAGTATGCCGGGTCCCCGGGTGGAAGCTCGGCGGGACGAGCCGCACTTCGTTTCGGCCGCAATAGAGGAAATCTAAAACACGACTACTATTTCGTCAAATATTTGACGTAATAGCCGCCCGCGGGGGTTGCGGGATGCTCCTGAGCGCCTCAGGCCTCCGGAGGCAGCTCCCACAGCCCTCGCGGGGAGGCGTTCAGGAGTCGGCGGGCCGCCGCCGGTGCGTCCTCGGCCTGGCCCGCTGCGCCGTCGGCGCGGCTCTCCGCCACCCGCTCGGGGTGGGCCTGGAACAGCCGTCCGCCGACCAGCACTCGCAGCTCGCGGTTGCGGGAGGCCGCGCGCAGCATGGCGATCTCCCGTGCCAGCTCCCGACCGGAAGCGTCCTGGAAGGCCGAGAGCACCATCACATCGAAGTGCTCCGCCTCCAGGATGTCGCCGAGCTCGGCCGCGCGGGCTCCCGGCTCGCTTCGCACTCTCCACCCGGCGCGTCGGAAGGTCTCCGCAACGAGGACGATGCCCAGGATGTGCGGATCGCCCAGGGCGGTCGCCAGAATCACGCGAGGCAGCTCGGGGTCGGGCAGGCGCGCACCCGGGCGGCCCGCGATCGAGAGCTCGCGAACCACCTCGTGCAGTCGACACAGCCCGATGGTGACCTGCGCGAAGTCGCACAGGTCGCGGTCCCAGAGGTCTCCGAGGCGGCGCGCCACGGTGGGGACCAGCTCGAGCAGGATCGTCTCGAGTGCCACGCCGCGACGGTTCAGCGCGCGGACCCGCGCCAGCGTGGCGGTGGCCGGCTCGAAGAGCACCGAGCGCAACAGACTCTCCAGGTCCTGGCCTTCGAGCCGCAGCACGCGCTCGTTCCGGGGCGCCGGCCGAAGCTCGATCAGGTGGGGGATCAGGCTCTCCTCCACCAGCTGCGAGACCAGCTCTGCACTCTCGGGGCTCGACGTTCCGGCGTCGGCGCGACCCGCCCGTCTCGTCCTCGAGCGCAGACGCTCGACCAGGCTCAGGCCGGCCGCCGAGGCTCTCCCGCCTGGTGCTCTCGCGTCAGCGGAGCGGAGTCCGTCCATCTCCCTCCATCCCTCTCGCCCTCTCGACCCGGCAAGGCGTAGCGCGGTGCACCGCTTTCAGAAGGCCCCCTCCAGGGGCTCCGTCGCTCCGGGACGGGCCCGGCCCCCGAATCCCGGTCGGGTTGCGACACAGGAAAACACACGATATGAATTTCGTCAATTTCATTTCGACAATACTATTTCTGGAATATGGCCTCGGGAAGTGTGGCAAGGTCAGACGGAAGGGAAGGGCGGACAAGAAGATGGAGAACGAGAGCCGAGACGCTCGGTCCCTGGCGGGTCGCCGCGTCCTGATCACGGGGATCACCGATGCGGCCTCCCTGGCGGCCTGGGCGGCGCGCGGCGCCAGGCAGGCCGGCGCGGAGCTCGTCTGTACGGGGCTGGGTCTCACGCCCCACCACCAGGGTCTCTCGGACCGCGCGGAAGCGCACATGTCGTCGGCGTTCGAGTCCTTCCAGCAGACCGTTGCCGAAGAGCTGGGAGCCGAGACGCCGACCTTCGCTTGCGATCTCTCCCTGGACGGCAGCGTGAGAGACCTCGCCGCCAGCCTCGCAGAGCGGGAGATGGTGCTCGACGGCGTCCTGCACGCCGTCGCATTCGACCGCACCCTGCGACCGGGGGGCAAGACCTCCCTGCTGGAGACCTCCCGCGAGGACTTCCTCGGCTGCATGGACGTGTCGGCGTACTCGCTCGTCGCCCTCCTGCGCGAGCTGATCGCGGCCGGTGTGCTGGCGGACGGCGCCGGGGTGGTGGCGTTGAGCTACCTCGGTGCTTCACGGGTCGTGTCGCATCCCTACAAGAACGTGGGCGTGGCCAAGGCCGCCCTCGAGCGGATCGCGGGCGAGCTCGCAGCGGAGCTCGGTCCCGCCAAGGGCGTCCGTGTGAACGTCGTGCGCTTCTCGCCGTACAGCGCTTCGCGGGCCGGCGGTGCGATCCCCGGGCTGGTGGAGGCGGAGAAGCGCGCGGCGGACGCGAGTCCGCTCGGTGTCGCCCACCCCCAGGCGCTCGCCGACGAGGTGGTGCACCTGTTGCGGCCGGGGAGCGCCATCACCGGCGAGATCCGGCACGTGGACGGAGGGCAGAACCTCCTGGCCTGAGCGAGCTCGTCGCGACTCTAGCTTCGCTTCTTCGAGGCCCGGGCCGCGTGATCGGCCAGGTGCTCGAGCAGTCCAGCGGTCCGGTCCAGGGAGTCGCGCACGCTCTCCAGCATCTCCGGCATGCGCGAAGGATCGATGCCGTCGGTGATCTCGAGGGCGGCGAGCTGCGCGTTGCCCTGGAGCGACGAGAGCAGGTGGCGGTAGGTCAGGTCGCGCCGATCGCCGAAGGTCGCCAGCGGATGCTCCGCGATGAGCGCGTTCTGGAGCCGCTGCCGTGCGGCTTCGACCGCCTTGCGCTCGCTCTGGTCGGAGACCAGGACGACGTGGCCGAGCAGGCGTCCGGGGGCAGCCAGCACGGGGTCGCCGCGCAACAGCACGGTCCCGCCCGATCCTCGCGCCAGGTCGAACTCGCCGCGAATGGAGCGTCGCCGCTCGATCAGGTCGTTGAGCAGGGCGCCCACCTCCTGCGAGCGGTCGAAGAGCAGGGCCAGGTCCGGGATCCGGCGCAGCCGGGGATGATCCTCCGCCAGGAGTGCCTCGAAGGCGTCGTTGCCCAGCAGGATCTGTCCCTTCGGGTCGGCGATGACCACCGGATGGTCCGAGCACCGAACCTGCTCCTGCACCGTCTCGAGCTGGTCGCGGGCGATCAGGACCTGGACGGAGCGGAACTGGAGCACGATCCCGGCGACCGTCTCCCCGATGAGCTTCGCGGCCGCCAGCTCCGCAGGCCCCCAGGGCTCCGACGTGCCCTCGACCTGCTGGTGCCACTTGGCGAAGGAGCGGCGCGGGGAGAGATCGGCCGGGTCGTCGCCGACGACGAAGGGCTTGAAGGGGTTGCCGCCCCACACGACCGTCCGGATCTGGGCGGGTCGGAACCACAGCAGATACTCGCCCGGTGTGCTCGAGATCGGCGCCGCCACCATCCCGCTCGCCGTGGCGCTGAGATGCTCGAAGGCGGGCTCTTCGTGTCCGAGCGACGACGTGGCGAAGGCCGGGACGCGCTCGCGCCCGTCCAGCCATCCGCCCAGGGCGCGCAGCTCCTGGGTTCCCGGTACCTCCCCGATGGTGCGGATCTCACCCTCGAAGAGGAGCGCGGCGCCGTGGGCCGCCAGGGGCTGGAGCAGGCTGCGGGTTCCGTCGAACAGCGCGCTCTGCCAGTCCCCGTCCTGCGCGATGACCTCGGCCATGCGCTGCTCGAGACGCCGGACCGAGAGCTCGGCCTGGGCCTGGGCGAAGCTCTCCAGTGCCGAGATCCGGGTGGCGACCGCCTCCGCGAGAAGCTCGCACACGCAGCGGGTCTCGTACTGGACGGCGCGCGGGCTGTAGTGATGGCACGCGACGAGTCCCCAGAGCCGGCCCCCCACCACCAGGGAGGCCACCAGGGTTGCCGCCACGCCCATGTTCTGGAGGTACTGGGTGTGGATCGGCGACATGGCGCGCAGGGAGCAGAGCGACATGTCGAGATCGTCTCCCGTCAGGGGAGAGATCCGGGGCTCGACGGGAACCCGCTCGTGGGTGGCGTCGACCAGCACGCGCACGCGATTTCGCTCGTACAGGCGCCTGGCGATCTGGGGGATGTCCGAAGCCGGATAGCGTTGGCCGAGGTACGACTCGAGGTCCGGGTTGCGACGCTCGGACAGGATCTCGCCGTGCCCCTCGTCGTCGAAGCGGTACACCATGGCGCGGTCGTAGCCCGCCACCTGCTTGAAGATCCGCGCGGTCTCGTCCGCCAGCTGCTGGAGCGAGGCGCAGCGGCGGATGATCTCGAGCGCGTCCTCCACCTGCGTGGACAGATCGATGGGCGGTCCCGCCCGTTCGAGCTCGAGCACGACGCCCTTGGCGGTCGGACCACCCGGGCGATGCAGCATGCAGTCGTAGTCGGCCAGTGGCTCGCCGAAGCGGCAGCGGACCCCAGTGGGAATCTCGTGCAGGTCCTGGTCGAGATGGGGCTCGAGGCTCTCGCTCAGGTCTCCGGGAAGCTCGTGGAGGGAGCAGCCGAGGATCTCTCCGTCCAGTCCGGTGTAGCTCGCGAGGTTGGTACTGGCCTGGACGACCCGAAGATCGGGCTCGCTCACCCCGAGCAGCACCCCGTGTGGCTGGATGCTGCCGGCCAGGTGGATCTGCTCGCGTTCGCAGTTCGAGAGATCGGCCTGCCCGAACGCGGGCGGTGCGGGGTGATGATGCGCCAAGGGGCTTCCGTCACTCCTTCTGGGGCGGACGGCTCGGAGCGTCTTCTTCGTCGATCTCGTAGCGGTTGAGCTTGGCGTAGAGGCCCTGGCGACTCACGCCGAGCAGCTGAGCGGCAGCCGTCCGGTTGCCGCCGGTCTGTCGTAGCGCCGAGTCGATGTAGTGTCGTTCGAGGACGCCGACGGCATCCTTCACCAGCCGGGGAAGCGAGGTCTTGCCGATGCGGTCGGTGAAGGCGCCGAGTGTCGAGCCGAGGTGACTGTCGTCGCTGGGCTCCGGAAGGCGCGAGCTGACGTCGCGGATGAACAGTCCCAGGTGCTGGTCCGGGTCGCTCGGATCACCCGAAGCCGCCACCTCCACCTCGGTGGTCGCGCCGAGCTCGCTATGGAGCTCGGTGCCGAAGAGTCGCACCGTCCCCTGACGCGCCAGGTTCGAGAGCAGCACGCTCATGTCTGCTCCCGGCCTCCCGAGCCAACGCTCGAGCCGCTCTCCCTCTACGCGGAGTCCACCGCCCACCTGGATCAGCTCGCGGAAGGCGGCGTTGGCGTGCAGGATGGTCCCGGAACGGTCCATCGCCACGAAGGCGTCGGGGGAGCGCTCGATGAGCTCGTGGAGGACGACTCCGTCCCGCTCCTCGCTCGCATTCAGCTCGCCCGCAGAGAGCTGGAGCAGATAGGTCAGCCCTTCCTGTGAGGGGAGCAACGACGCGCGCACCAGCCACGGCTGCCGCGTCGTGCCCAGGTGGACCAGGATGCCCGGTGCCCTTCCTTCGTCGCGGACCCGGTGCAGCATGGCCGTCATCTCCACGCGCTCCTCGCGCGAGACCTGGGAGAGCAGGTCGCCACTGGGGCTCTGTCCCTGGGTCGTGGAGAGTCCGAGGGCTCGGACCGCGGCGGGATTGGCCTCGACGATCTCGAACCCCGAAGCGCGCACCATCAGCACCGCTTCGTTGGAGCGATCGAAGAGCAGACGACAGCGGGTCTCGACCTCCCGCAGCTTCCAGTAGTCGCGCTCGATGGCCTGCTGCGCGGCGTTCAGGCGCGACTGGAGCTCGGCGACGGCCTGAAGGCTCTTGCCCACCGCGACCAGACCCTTGCGTCCGAGGCGCACCGCCGTGTACTCGATCGGCAGCTCGAGGCCACTCGGAAAACGCTGGTTTACCTGGCGAAACGCAGACACTCCCGTCGAGCGCGCATCCTCGACGATTCGCCGGACCTTCGCGCTGCCGGGGTCGACGACCGTCTCGACCCACGGCTTGCCGATCCAGTCCGAGAGGTCCTGGTCCGGAAACTCGGCGGACAGGGTCACGTCCTGGATGATCCCCTCGAGGTCGAGCTCCAGACGCACGTCCGGCTGCGGTGTGATCGTCGTTACGGCCGCCTCGGGCATCATGGCGCGTTCATCTCTCAAAACCCCTTGCTGATCGGATCGTCGCAGTCGGGGGGGACGTGAAGGGAATTATACACGGTGTGGGGCTCCGGAAGCACCCGAGCGGGCGGGTGTTTCCGGGCCGCTCAGTCGCCTGGTTTCCAGTCGCCCGGTTTCGGGGCCGCAGCCCGCGACTGCAGCAGCCCCCGTGCCGTTCGGGCGACTCCGGGTGCGTCGAGGCCGAAGGCGGCGAGCTGCTGCCGCGGGATGCCGTGCTCGATCACCCGATCGGGCAGGGCCAGGATCCGCGTCGCCGGCGGGGTCCAACCGGCGTCCCGGGCCGCCTCGCGCGCCACCAGGCTCGTGACGGCCTCGCCGAATCCCCCGCCCTCGACGTGCTCTTCCAGCGTGATCAGTGCGCGGGTGTGGCGGGCGGCCGCGAGGATTCCGTCGGCGTCCAGGGGCTTCACGAAGCGCGCGTCCAGCACGGACGCCGCGATGCCGTCCCGAGCGAGTTCCTCGGCAGCCTGCAGGGCCGTGGCAACGGTGGCCCCCACGGCGATGAGCGCCACGTCGTCACCGTCGCGGAGCTTCTCGCCCTCGCCCAGCGCGAGGGGACGGATGGGGCTCTCGATGGGAGCTCCGGGCGCACTGCCGCGGGGGAAGCGCAGCGCCGCCGGACCCGGGTGGAGGATCGCCGCCCGAAGCATGCGTCGCAGCTCGTTCTCGTCCCGCGGCGCCATGACCAGCATGTTGGGGAGCGTGCGCAGGTAGGCGAAGTCATACAGCCCCTGATGGGTCGCGCCGTCCGCTCCCACCAGACCGCCGCGGTCGAGCACGAAGGTCACGTCCAGATTCTGCACGCACACGTCGTGGACGATCTGGTCGAAGGCCCGCTGCAGGAAGGTCGAGTAGATGGCGCACACGGGCTTGAGGCCTTCGGTCGCCATGCCGGCGGCCATCGTCACCGCGTGCTGCTCCGCGATGCCGACGTCGTAGTAGCGGTCCGGCAGGGCGTCGCGGAAGCGCGCGAGCCCGGTTCCTTCGGCCATCGCTGCGGTGATGCCGAGGATCCGCTCGTCCTCCTGCGCGAGCTCGGTCAGGGCGTCCGCGAAGACCGAGGTCCAGGACGGAGGGACGGCCTGGGACGGAGCGAAGCGTCCGGACGCCACGTCGAAGCGACCGACGCCGTGATAGCGCACCGGGTCCCGCTCCGCGGGTGCATAGCCGTGTCCCTTCTGCGTGCGGCAGTGGACCAGGACCGGCCGGCTCCGATCGCTTCGCCGAGCGCTCGAGAACGCGCGCAGCAGCGCTTCCAGGTCGTGGCCGTCGACGGGTCCGAGGTAGTCGAAGCCGAGCGCCTCGAAGAAGTGGGGCGTCGGGCCGGGGCCGTCCTCGGCGCGGGCATCCGCCTGCGCGAAGGTGTCCGACAGGGCGCCCACGTTCGGCGAGATGGACATGCGGTTGTCGTTGAGCACGACGACCAGCTTCGACAGCTCGAGGTCGCCGGCGTGGTTCATGGCCTCGTAGGCCATGCCGGCCGTGATGGCTCCGTCGCCGATCACGGCGACCACGTGCTCGTCCCCATCCTGCCGCCGAATGGACTCGGCGATTCCGACCGCCGCCGAGATCGAGGTTCCGGCATGGCCCGCGCCGAACACGTCGTGCGGCGACTCGCAGCGGCGCAGGAACTTGCCGTTGCCTCCGGGCTGGCCGATCTCCGGGAAGCCCTTGGCCCGGCCGGTCAGGAGCTTGTGGGCGTAGCCCTGGTGCCCGACGTCGAAGACGATCCGGTCACGCGGTGTGTCGAACGCGTAGTGGAGGGCGGTCGACAGCTCGACGGCGCCTAGGCTGGCCCCCAGGTGGCCTCCGGTTCGCGAGACGTTGTCGATGATCTCCCGCCGCAGGGCCGAGGCGACCTCCCCCAGCCTTCGCCGGGGGAGACGCCGCAGGACCTCGGGCGAGGCCGGAAGGCCCGGTCGGGTCGCGCGGTCGTAGGCAGTGGTCTCGCCCGGAACCGTGGAGAGCGCGGTCATGTCTGCCTCCTTCCTTCCCTACCTGCCTCTGCTGTCTGCCTCTTCTACCTGTCAGGCCTGCCTACCAGGCGGGTGCCAGCCTCACCTGCTCGGGCACCACTGTCTTGCGCGTGGGCAACACGTACAGGCTCGCCAGGGTGAACCCGGCCGCGATGCCGAGCCCAGCGCGCCGGATCGCACCGCCGATTCCGCCGCGCTCCTTGGCGGCCGCCGAGGCCTCCGAGATCCGCACGAGGCGCGCGAGGCCCGCCCGGAAGCGCGGATGATCGATGTCGAGCGCGAGCGGGAAGATCTGATGCGTGATCTCGGTGGTGATCTGGAAGACCTTGAAGTCGTACTCGGTCGGGTCGAGTCCGAAGGCCTGGTGCAGCTGCGGGCGCGTGTGGTCGCGTACGTACATCGTGGCGAACACGGCCAGCAGGAAGAAGCGGATCCACAGGCGGTTCACGCCGCGCAGCAGCTTCGGGTCCGCGCGCATCAGCAGCGCGAAGGCCTCGCCGTGCCGGAACTCGTCGTTGCACCAGCGCTCGAACCACTGGAAGATCGGGTGGAAGCAGTGCTCCGGGTGCTTCTCGAGCTGGCGGAAGATCGTGATGTAGCGCGCGTACCCGATCTTCTCCGACAGATAGGTGGCATAGAAGATGAACTTGGGCCGGAAGTAGGTGCGGCTCTTGATCTTCGTGAGCACGCTCAGGTCGACGCCGAGCCCCAGCCCCTTGAGGGCAGCATTGATGAAGCCCGCGTGTCGGGACTCGTCCCGGGCCATCAGTCCGAACAGGTCGATGACGTCCGGGTTCGTCGCGTGCCGCTTGATCTCGCTGTAGAGCACGCATCCGGAGAACTCCGCGGTCAGAGAGCTCACCAGGAAGTCGATGAACTCCTGTCGGAGCTCCTCGGGGAGCGCTTCCAGGTCGGCGGCGAAGGACTCGGGCGCCTGGAAGTGATCGCGGTTGACGTCGCGCTTGAGCTCGGCGATCAGCTCGTCCCACTCGGCGCGTACGGGCGTCACGTCGAGTCGGTCCATCGCGTCGTAGTCGGTCTCGTAGAAGCGCGGGCTCAGGACGGTGTCCTGCTGGGCGCGTCGGGTGCTGTCGTTGATCGTCGCTGCGGTCTGGGTCATTGGATGCTCCGGGTTGTTCCAGGGCGGACGACGCTTCGGGAGCGGGCCGCGCCTCGGTGGGAAGGGAAGAAGAAAGGGAAGTGGAAGGAAGAGACGGATCTCAACGGGATGTCTCCTGCGCGGGGAGGAAGCTCGCGAAGGCCTGGGCGTTCGTCGGACCGAAGGCCGAGAGCTCGATCTCGCGGCCAGTGCTGGGGTCTTCGAGGGAGAGCCGTCCATCGGTCCAGAGCACCAGCTCGAAGGGCGGCTCCGCGTCGAGTGCGCGGGCGCGGCGCTCGCGCGCCATGCCCCGCAGCACGCCGCGGACGAAGCCGCCGCTTCCGGGCTCGACGGTGCCCACGGGCCTGCCCGTCTCGGCGGAGTGCACGCCCACGGAGCCGTCGGCGAGGTCTTCGAAGTGGAGCGTCACGCGAGCGGCCTCCGTGCCGACTCGGGTCGGTGCCGCTCCGAAGCCGGTCACGCGCGCGCCGGCGGCCACGACGATCGAGGCCGCGACGAGCGAAGCCCCGACCCAGACCAGCCGTCGGGGCCGCGGCCCGCGGACCTCGTCCCGAGCTCCCGCTGCCCCGGTCGGCGCGCGGCCCCTCATCCTGCGGCCACCGAAGCCGAGCAGGGGCCTGACTCGAGCGGGTGCGCGTCGCTGCGCGGCTCCACCACGACTCCCGGGGAGGCGTCCGCGATGGCGCGAACCAGCGTCGTGACCACGGCCTCGGCGTCGG
>JANQSB010000418.1 GCA_028284295.1 Myxococcota bacterium
GATCGCCCCGCATGGCGTCTTCCGCCCGCTGCACGACTTCCTCGACGGTGACGCCGTCCGGGACGGGCTCGAGCCCCTCCGGCACGGGGCCGGGCGCCTCCGCCCGACCGACGGATGCGAACGCCAGCACCGCCGTGATCCCCATCGCGATCGAGATCCCTGCTGCACCTGCTCGTGTCACGGATTGCCTCCCCGACCGGCCCCGGTCCCGGTCCCGGCCGGCGCGATGCCGCCATGCAGCAGCTCCCAGACCGAAGCCGAATGCGCTCGCAGATCGAACTCCTCGTCGATGGCGGCCTGCAGGACGAGGGCGTCGAGCACGCCCGTCAACGCCGCGGCGGCGCCTTCGGGCGAGACCGGCCGCAGCTGGCCGGCTTCGATGCCGGCGCGAATCAGGTCCTCCAGACGTGCCCGGACGGCGCGATAGATGGTCGCCATCCGCTCGCGTCCCCGCGGATGCCCGATGAACTCCACCCAGGCCAGCACCAGCAGTCGCTCGTCACCGAAGCGCGCGAAGAAGTGCTCCATCTCCCGCTCGAGAAGGCCGACCACGTCGGCGTCGCCAGCCGCTGCCGCTTCGTCGAAGCGGACGAAGACCTGCTCGAAGACGTAGTCGAAGGTCGCCAGGAACACGTCCTCCTTGCCCTCGAAGTGCCAATAGAGGCTGCCCTTCGAGAGCCCGGAGGCCGCGACGATGTCGTCCATGGTGGTGGCGTGGTAGCCGCGGGCCGCGAAGCAGGAGAGTGCGGCCTCGAGGATCTGTGCCCGGCGGGCCTCGGGCGGCGCATGCTTGCGGTCCGTCCTGGGGGCATCGGTCGCTCTGGGCTCGGGCATAAACTGACTGGTCAGTCTATAGCGAAGCGTGCACCTGTCAACCCACAACGCACTTCCCTTGCCGGGGGCCGACACCTACCCTTCCCGAACAGCGCCCCACCCAGGAGGCCCGGAGATGCGAAGTTTCCCCGCGAGACACCCCGTCAGGGCCGCCCTCCTCCCCCCGCTCCTGCTGGCCCTGACCACGGTCCTGTCGGCGTGCGGGCCCGGCCCGAGCGACTCGCCGGACGTGGCCGCCGCCGTCGACCCGGTTCCGATCTCCGGTCTGTACGACGTCAAGGGGGTGACCAAGTCGATCGAGGGTCCGGGCGAAGAGCGCCGGATTGCCGGGACCGTGGTCCTGAAGCAGGCCGGCGATCGCTACACGGCCACCTTCAAGCTCGACACCACCTTTCCCGGGGTCAGCGACCCGGTCCAGGCCGACGTGATCGGAATGGGAGAAGGCAGCGTCGAGGGTCGGACGCTGCGCGGGACCGCATCGACCCAGCTCGTGGTCTCGACCGTTCCCGGCGTGGACACCGACTTCGCGTTCGTTCCGCGGATCGTCGGCGCCCGGGTCGCCTCGACGGCCGTTACCGAGATTGCGAACGACGGCACCCTGGTGATCGAGCTCGAGAACCGTCCCGCCGAGGGAGAGCACGAGTACCTCCCCACCCGCACGCGGCTCAGCGGCCGACGCATCGCGGACGACTCCGCGGCAGCCCTCCCGAAGCACACCGCCTCGAAGTAGCCCGCGCAGGCTGCCGGGAGCTCCGCGCGCCTCGCGCCCCCATCCCGCTCCCGGGGGCGCGTCAGGAGCGGAGACGTTTGTAGGCCGCGTAGTGGCGCAGCGCGTCCTGGGATCGGTCGAGCTTCTCGCACACCGCGGCCAGGTTGTAGTGCGCGTCCGCGAAGTCCGGGGCCAGCTCGAGCGCCTTCTGGTAGTGGCGCGCGGCCATGTCGCCGCTGCCCGTGTCCTCGACGGCCAGGCCGAGGTTGAACCACACGACCGCATCGTCGGGGGTGCGCTCCAGTGCCAGGCGATAGAGCCGAACGGCCTCGGCGGGCTTACCGGCCTCGTGCGCCAGGCGGCCGAGGTTCACGTAGGCGTCCACGAGGCCGGGATCCAGCTCGATCGCGCGGCCGTAGCAGGTGCAGGCCGCCATCGGATCGTCGTCTTCGAGCTCGAGCGCGCGCTCGAACTCCACCCGGGCCCGATCCTCGGTGCTGTCCGCATCCGCCAGCTCGGTCAGGGCCGTGACCTTCTCGGTCCTGCGCTCGAGCTCGGCGACCTCGAAGGAGCCTTCGAAGTCGAGCACCGCCTGACCGGTCTCGGGATCGAAGCAGCCCGAGCCGTCGTCCACCGCGACCCTCACGCCGTCCGCCCAGATCCGCAATCCGGAGAGCGGCCGATCCGTGGGAAGCTGCTTGCACAGGCTGGCGAGCGCGCGGGCGACCCGCGCCGCCGGCACCTGCTGCTCGATCAGATCCCGGGCCGCGCGAAGGACCACCAGGTCGGAGAAGGAGAACGCGTAGCGCCGCCCCCGGCGCTCGGTCGCCGGCAAGGCCGAGCGCACCAGCTCTCGCACCCTGGCCTCCGAGAGCCCGAGGATGCGGCCTGCTTCACTGGTCGAGAGCTTTCGGTTCACGGTGCGTGCCCCCCGGTCACGCTCGCGCGGGCTTCTTCGCCCGCTACTTCACGGCCTTGATCCTGCCCCCGGCCGCGCTCGTCTTCTTCTTGGCGCCCGCCCCGCTCTTGGACCCGCCCTTGGACCCGCCCTTGGATTTGGCGGCCTTGCGTGCGGGCTTCTTCGCCGTCCTGGCCTTCCCGCCGGACTCCGCCAGGCTCTTCTTCAACGCCGCGACGAGGTCGATGATCTGCTCGCGCGGCTCGGCGGTGGGCGCGACGACGATCTCCTGGCCGGCGACCTTCTGATCCACCGCCTCGAGCACCTGACGACGGTAGTCGTCCTCGTACCTGGCGGGCTCGAACTTCGTCTGGGAGAGCTGATCGATCAGCTGGTGGGCCAGGGCGAGCTCGCTCTCCTTGACCTCGATGTCGTCGCCCAGCTCGATGTCGTCGAAGCTGCGCACCTCGTCCGCGTAGTAGAGCCCGTGCATCACCAGGCCCTCGTCGGTGGGACGCAGGAGCACCAGCTGCTGCCGTCCCCGTTGGTTGAAGCGCCCGATCGCCACCTTGCCGGCCTCGATCATCGCCTCGCGCAAGAGCCGGTAGGCCTTGGCGCCGCCCTTGTCGGGCCCGAGAAGGTTCGACTTCTCGAAGAAGATGGGGTCGACCTTCGCGATCGGGACGAACTCCTCGATCTCGATGCTCCGGTCGCTCTGCTTCTCGATCGCCTTGAGCTCTTCGTCGTCGAGAACCACGTACTGGTCTCGCGCGTACTCGAAGCCCTTGACCGTGTCGCTGCGCTCGACGGTCTCGTCGCAGGCCCGGCAGACGAAGGTCTGCTTCAGCCGGCTCTTGTCCTTCGCGTGCAGCATGCTGAAGCGCACGGTCCGGCTGCTGGACGCCGGAAAGACCTTGATGGGAATCGAGACGAGCCCGAACGAGATCGTGCCAGACGAAGTTGCTCGTGCAGCCATCGGTTGCCTAGGCTGGGGAGGGAGTCGTGAGAGCCTATCACCGTATCGGTCGCAGATGCCAGATCTAAGGCGCTACCGCGAAAAACGCGACCTCGACCGGACTCCCGAACCGTCTGGACTCGAGACCGGCAGCGGGGAGACGGCGCACAGGAAGGTCCCTGCGGGCGCGGCGCGCAGCTTCGTCGTGCAGCAGCATGCGGCCCGCAGCCTGCACTGGGACCTGCGACTGGAGATCGACGGCGTGCTCGCGAGCTGGGCGGTGCCGCGGGGCCCCACCCTCGACCCGCGCGAGCGGAGACTCGCGGTGCAGACCGAAGACCACCCCCTCGAGTACGCGTCCTTCGAGGGCGTGATTCCCGAGGGGAACTACGGTGCCGGGGCGATGATCGTGTGGGATCGGGGCAGCTACCACAGCGTCGACGGGAGCTCTCCGGCCGAAGGCCTCTCGAGCGGGAAGCTCGACCTCGTTCTCGATGGCCACAAGCTGCGCGGGCGCTTCGCGCTGGTGAAGACGAAGGGCGCGGACGGTGCCCCGCCCGGCCGCAGCTGGCTGCTGCTCCACAAGGACCGCAACCCGCCCGAGGACGTCACGTCGACCGGGCTCATCGACGGCCAGCCCTGCTCGGTGTACTCGGGCCTCCGCGTCGAGGAGCTGCGCGACGGGAAGCGCTACGACGACCTGCTCGCGGAGCGCGCCACCGCCCTCGGCGCCCCGATGCGCGACGTCGACCCGCGCGACCTGCGGCCGATGCTGGCTCGCACCGGCGAGGAGCCCTTCTCCCGGCCGGGCTGGATCTTCGAGCTCAAGTACGACGGCATGCGGGTCGTCGCCAGCAAGCGGGACGACGAGGTCCTGTTGATCACCCGCAGCGGGCGGGAGGTCACGGCTTCGTACCCCGAGATCCGCCAGGCCCTGTCGCGGATCCCCGTGGATCGCTTCTTGCTGGACGGCGAGCTCGTGGCCCTCGATGCGGCGGGCAAGAGCTCCTTCGAGCGATTGCAGCAGCGCTTCAGCCGGACCGACGCCCCTTCCATCGCGCGGGCGCAGATCGAGATCCCGGTGGTCCTCCAGGCATTCGACCTGCTCGCCGCGTCGGGGTACGACCTGCGCGGCCAGCCGCTGATCGAGCGCAAGGCGATGCTCGAGAGCTTCGTCCCCTCTCTGGGACAGATCCGATACACGGACCACGTCGAGGAGCACGGGGAGGCGCTCTTCGAGGCAGCGGCGGGCAACGACCTCGAAGGCGTGATCGCGAAGCGCTCCGACTCCCGCTACGAAGCAGGCCGGCGCTCGGACAGCTGGCTGAAGCTCCGCGTCCCCCACGTCGCGCGACTCGTCGTCGTCGGCTGGGAGGAAGGCAGGGGAGCCCGGGGTCGCCTCGGATCCCTGAAGCTCGCGTGGTACGCCGAGGGCGCGCTGCGCTTCGCCGGCAACGTGGGCTCCGGGCTGCGCGAGGACACGATCGACGCGCTGCTCCCCGAGCTGCTCGCCGGCGAGCGCAGCACACCGGCCTTCGAGCAGGCCGCCGAACGCGACGGCGGCGCGGCACCGCACGGGGTGCACTACTGCGAGCCGCTCCTCGTGGCGGAGGTGCGATACACGGAGGTGACCTCCCAGGGACAGCTGCGCCATCCCGTACTGCTGGCCCTGCACGACGACCTGCCACCGACCGGGTGCCGTGCTCCGGTCGACCGCGAGGCTGCCGTCGAGTCCGCCCCGCAGCCTGCCCCGCCGCCCGAGCCGGAGCTCCAGATCAGTCGTCGCGAGAAGGTCTTCTGGCCCGCCGAGGGGTACACGAAGGGAGACCTGCTCGACTACTACGAAGGCATCTGGCCCTGGATCGCCCCCTACCTGCGCGACCGCCCCGTGGTCCTGACGCGCTACCCCGACGGCATCGAAGGCAAGAGCTTCTTCCAGCAGAACGCACCCGACTGGACGCCCGCGTGGGCGACCCACGAGGCCATCGACGGAACCGACTTCTTCATCTGCAACGAGCTGCGCACCCTGCTCCACGTGATCAACTCGGGAGCCATTCCGCTCCACGTGTGGGGCTCGCGGACCACCGCCATCGACCACCCGGACTGGTCGGTCATCGACCTCGACCCGAAGGCGGCGCCCTTCGCGGACGTCGTGACGATCGCACGCCATGTCCACCACCTGCTCGACGAGCTCGAGGCTCCGCACTTCGTGAAGACCTCCGGCCAGGCCGGCCTCCACGTCCTGATCCCACTGGCCGGCCAGCTCGACCACGACGGCGCGCGGGGTCTCGCAGAGCTGATCGCTCGGATCGTGGTGGCCGAGCTCCCGAGCATCGCGACCATCGCGCGACCCATCGCCGCCCGAGGTGACAAGGTCTACGTCGACTTCGGACAGAACGGGCGCGGGCGCCTCATCGTGGCCCCGTTCTCGGTGCGTCCGCGCCCCGGCGCGCCGGTCTCCACCCCGCTCACCTGGAGCCAGGTGACCCGTCGCCTCGACCCCGCGAAGTGGACGATCGCGACCACGCCGCGCCGGATGAAGTCGCGCGGCGACCCGCTGTCGGGCCTGCTGCAGGAGAGCGCCGACGTCGCACGACTGCTGGACGGGCTGGGAGAGCGGGCGGGCTGAGCGCGCCTCCCCTTCAGGGCGCGTCGTCTGCCCAGATCGTGTAGTCGGCGCCGTCGGCCAGGCCGTCGCAGTTCGCGTCGCCCTCGTCGAAGCTGGCCACGGGCTGGGCGAAGTTGCCTTCCAGGACCCCGAGATCGGAAGCGTCGGTCTGCCCGCTGCGGTCGAAGTCTCCGTCTCCCACCATCGCCTGCCCCGGTACGTAGCTGCACTCGCACACGTCCCCGGTGCCGTCCGCGTCCGTGTCGTCCTGGTCGTTGGGGCCGGCGTCCGGGCCGTTGGCGTCGACCGGGCAGTTGTCCTCGAAGCTGAGGAGCCCATCGGCGTCGGGGTCGATCAGCTCCTGGTCGATCCAGGCGGCCAGGACCGGCAGGAAGTCCTCGTCTCGCAGCCGGGTGCCCTGCGCCATCCGGAGGGCCTCGTCGGTCTCGGCCGAGCGCAGCCACATGACGCTGCGCGGGTGGTCGCCCGGGTCGATCCGCAGCGCGCCGGGGACACCCAGATCGCCGAAGTCGGGAGCGACGCCCAGGAGGTTCATGGACGTCACGGGAGTGTCGTAGCGGAGGTCGAGATCCCCGGGCGCCGGGCCACCCGGCTGATGGCAGAACGCGCAGTTGGTCTGGAGGTAGGACAGGACCCGGTCGTGCACCGGGCCCTGCTCGTCGTCCACCGCGCGGAAGGCTCCGTATGCGCTCGCGTCGCCGATCGGGGTGTCGAGCAGCCCTCCGCAGCTCCACGCGACCAGCTGCTCGAAGGCCCCATCCCCCGGATAGTCGAAGAGGCGGTTCAGCTGGCGGGTCCGCCCGCCGAGCACGCGCCCACCGGCGATCGAGTGGCACGCGAGACACTCTCCCGGCCCGGGGTAGTGCCAGTTCTGGGTGGGGTCGAGTCCGGGCAACGCGACGTCGAAGACCTCGTCGAGCGCGGCCGTCAGCAGATCCGCGTCGCTCTCGTCCTCGTTCCAGCGATAGGTGTATCCGACCCAGTCCTCCGTCTGCTTGAGGAAGACCCGGGTCTCGAGGCGCCGGAAGATCCCGGGAGCGACCTCGAGCTCGAAGTGCTTCACGAAGGCGGTGCCGTCGGGATAGGTCCAGGCGCCGGTCGCTGCGAAGCCGATCGTCTGGCCCGCCGGCAGTGCGAGCCAGCGCTTCTTGCTTGCCCGGTCGCTCCAGAGCGGCGTGTTCACCTCGTACTCGACGAGACCCGGTGCGGGGGTCAGCGTCTCGACGTCCTGGAACAGGCCGGTCTCGGAGAGCCGGGTCGGCGGCGGCCCGCCCCCGACCGGGGCCTGCTCTTCGAACCAGTAGATGCCCCCGCCGAGGCTGACCACGTAGAGCTCCCCGGACTCGTCCTCGCCGAAGGAGCTGGGGCTCGGAACCGGGGTTCCCAGAGGATCGGGAAGGCCCTCCTGGTCCCAGGCGAACATCCGCGAGCTCCCGTAGTCCGCATACACGTAGAAGCCGTAGAGCGAAGGGGCCCGGCTCCCGCGGTACACGTAGCCCCCGGTGATCGCGACCCCGACGTTCCGGTCGTACTCGAGGACCGGGAAGGTGAGATCCGGGTCGTTCAGGTTGCACTGGCCACTGACCCCGGGCGAGTCGTGGTTGCCCTCGCAATCCCTCCAGCCGAAGTTCTGGCCGGCGGGACCGCCTGCCGGCACGAAGTCGACCTCCTCCCACGAACGCTGGCCCACGTCGCCGATCCACAGGTCGCCCGTGAGCCGGTCGAAGGACATGCGCCACGGGTTCCGGAGCCCGTAGTGGTAGATCTCCTCGGCCGCGTCGGGGACGCCGACGAAGGGATTGTCGGGCGGGATGTGCGGCGCGGGCGCGTGCGGGTCGATGCGTGCGATCGACCCGCGGATGTCGGTCAGGTCCTGGGCGCGGTCGTCGGGGTCGTTGCCGCCTCCGCCGTCGCCGATCGACACGTAGAGCATCCCGTCGGGCCCGAAGGCGAGCATGCCCCCGTTGTGGTTGTTCGCATTCTGCGAGAACTCGAGCAGGAGGGTCGGATTGCCATTGCCCACGAGCGAGGGGGGATTCTGGGCATCCGTCTCGTAGCGGACCACACGGGTGCAGTCGCCGCTGATCGTGCAGTTCGTCCGGTTGGTGTAGTTGACGTAGAAGTAGCCATTGGTCCAGAAGTCCGGATCGAACGCGAGCCCTAGCAGACCCTCCTCGGTGCCGCCGTTGTTCGGGGTGTTGATGATGCCGCTGAGATCGATGAGCGTGGTGACGTCGTCATCCTCGACGTCCGACCGGTTCTCGAAGTGGAGGATGAGCCCGCGCTGCTGGACCACGTACACGTGGTCGATGCCCATGGAAGAGCTCGGCGCCGGCGGTGCCGTCAGCAGCACGGGTGCCGAGAAGTTCGAGAGGTTCGGGAAGGCACGGGTGACGCCGATCGTCCCCTGGGCGGACTCGAGCGGGAACGTGTGACCGGCGAAGGGCGGGAGGTCGTCGAGCGGACAGACGCCGGCTGCCGCAGGGGACGGGCCGGCGGCTCCGACCGCGAACGCGAGGCAAGCGAGCGCGAGGCGGATCCGAAGACCTGACGGAGACACCATGGACGGACACGGACTCGAGCTAGCGCTCGAGCCGGGCCTCCCGATCCGTCGTTTCGAACATGCCTGCCTCCGGCCTCGCCTCTCCAGCATCGTCCGCGCGATGCGCGCCGGGGCGCGCCCGTTGCTCCAGCCGACGCGGTGGGTGTGGTAAAGCTAGCTCGTGGCGACGATCCAGGACGTCTGGAAGCGCCTTCCCCGCGGGCCGAAGCGCTGGCTGCGACGGCAGGCCTGGGAACAGCTGTCCCGCATCGACACGGGCAGCGACCTGCTCTTCCTGAACCATGGCTGCGAGTTGCAGGCGGGGGCTGCGCACGGGCTTCCGCTCTCGGAGCGGGACGAGCCGAACCGCTATCCCATCCAGCTATATCACCGGGTCGTCGCGCCCGCGCCGCTGCACGACGCGCGCGTCCTGGAGATCGGCTGCGGGCGAGGGGGCGGCGCCGACTACCTGGCCCGCCACCACGCGCCGCGGGAGATGGTCGGTCTCGACCTCACCCGCACTGCCGTGGACTTCTGCAGGCGCACCCACCGCGCGCCCGGCCTGCGCTTCGAGTGCGGCAACGCCGAGGCGCTCCCCTTCCCGGACGAGTCCTTCGATGCCGTGGTGAACGTCGAGTCATCGGTGCTCTACGACGACGTCCCGGGCTTTCTCGCGGAGACCCGCCGCGTGCTCCGGCCGGGCGGCTTCCTCCTCTTCGCGGACTACCGCAAGCGCGAAAAGGCGCCCGAGCTGCTGCGGCAGCTCCGGGCCTCGGGGCTCGCGCTCCGCGAGCAGGAGGACATCACCCGGGACGTCGCGGCGTCGATGGGCGCCGAAGCCGTACGCAAGCAGGCACTCATCGAGCGTCACGCGCCGCGACTGCTGCGACCGACCTTCCAGCGCTTCGCCGCCGTCGGCGAGCCCGGCGCGCGCGAGCGGCGTCAGTTCCAGGACGGCTCCCGGGTCTACCTGCGAGCGGCCCTGCAGAAGGCCCCGGCGCCGTCCGGTGGCGCCTAGCCATGTGGCCCCGGATCCGACTCGACATCGGCGCCACCGACCTCGCCTTCGCGGCCCTCCAATGCCTGCGCCCGGCGGATCGCGATGAGGCCCAGACCCGACTCGAGGAGCTGTGGTCGCCAGCGGGCGACGCACTGGCCTGCCACTCGGTCCGCAGCGGCTTCGACCTCCTGTGCGCGGCCCAGGCGTGGCCGCGGGGAAGCGAGATCCTCTTCTCGGCGCTCAACGTCAAGGGCATGGTCAAGATCGCGGAACGACACGGACTGACTCCGGTCCCGGTCGACCTCGACCTCGGCACGATGGGGCCGCGCCTCGAAGATCTCGAGCGGGCGATCACCGGGAACACGCGCGCCCTGGTCGTCGCCCACCTCTTCGGCGCTCGCCTGGACCTCGACCCGATCGTCGCCGTGGCCCGTCGCCATGGACTGCTCGTGATCGAAGACTGCGCGCAGGCCTTCGCGGGCGACGCGTTCCGCGGACACGACGATGCGGATCTCTCCCTCTTCAGCTTCGGGCCCCTGAAGACGGCAACCGCCCTCGGTGGCGCTCTCCTTCGCGTGCGGGACCCCGCGCTCCGACTGCGCATGCGCTCCCTCCAGGCGCGCCATCGCCAGCAGACCCGGCGATCGATGGCAGTCCGTGTCGCGAAGTTCGCGGCCCTGAAGCTCTTGAGCCAACCGGGGGTGCTGGGCGCGATCGGATCTTCGTAGTCGCGGCCGAGGCCACGGAAGATCGCCGCGACCGCGCCCAGCACCCCCGGTTGGCTCAAGAGCTTCAGGGCCGCGAACTTCGCCACACGGGCTGCCATCGCTCGCCGGGTCTGCTGGC
>JANQSB010000471.1 GCA_028284295.1 Myxococcota bacterium
GCGAAGCGCACGAGCAGCTCGCGGTAGTGCCGCACGAGCGGCTTCTCGGCCTCGAATGCCGGGTGGATGGGCGGCAGCACCACCACGGCCGGAACCCCGGCTTCGTCCAGGCGCCCGGCGATGCGTTCGAGGTTCGCGACGAACGCATCGGGCGGAACCCGGGCGCGCGTCGCTCTCGGCAGCAAGCGTCGAACGACGGCGCGGTAGACCCCGTCGCGCGCTGCCTCGATGCCGCGCAGCAGCCGGACGTCGTGCCAGCCGGCCTGGAGGCGCGCGCGACGGGCAGGGATCTCGGCGTCCGCGTAGTAGCGCGCGCGGTCCGCGTCGTTGCGGGCCCCGATGTACAGGACCGCCAGGTCGGGCGAGAAGGGCAGCAGCTCGTCGAGCAGGACGGCCGAGTGATACGAGCTGTAGGAGGGAAACGCACCCAGCAGCAGGGTCACCGGTCGTTCGGGGAGCCCTGCAGCGAGCGCCGCCCGGACGCGGCCCGCGAAGCTCTCTTCCAGCGCGACGCCGAGTCCCCAGCAGGTGGAGTCGCCCAGGAAGAGAAGGCGAAGCTCGTCTTCGGGCTTGGGCTGCACGGGCAGCGGCCCTCGCAGGCCCAGGCGGTTCGGCGTGACCCCGGCCACGGGCCGGCCCGGGTCGCCCCGGAAGCCCAGGAGCGGGTCGCCCCGGGCCCAGGTGGCGGTCGCCTCACAGGCGTCGAAGCGGGGCAGATCGGCCTGGCGAAGGAAGAGCTCGACGAGCGTCAGCGAGATCAGCGTGACCGCGCCGACCAGCACCATGCGCGGCCGTGCGGGCGAGCTCACTCGCCCGGACCGCCGGGCTCGTCGGGAAGATCATCCGGGACTTCGCCGAAGAAGAACCCGCGCGGGTCGGGTGCGTCGGCGGCTTCGCGCAGCCGCTCGACGAAGCGCGCCAGATCGCCTCCCAGTGCGCGCAGGGTCCCGACGTGGCGCTCGTTGTCCTCCGCGTAGGTACCGCCGATGGCCAGGCAGGCATCGTTCAGCCCGGCGCGTTCGGCCAGCTGCGCGGTGTCGCGGGTCTCGAGCGGCGTCGTCGCCAGCAGCTCGCGGAAGTCGGCTTCGAGCCGCTGACGCTCGGCGTCCCGGCCGGGCCCGGATTCGCTGCCCTGGTACAGGGCCTTCACCTCGGCGCGGAAGTCGAGCAGGGTGTCCGCCACGGCCCGGTCGTCGCGCACCCGGGCCCGGACCCGCGCCGAAGCTTCGGCGTCGGCTTCGAAGAAGCGGATCGCCGCCTCCTGGCCGATGAAGCGGGCGACGCCTTCGTTGAAGGAGGGCTGATCGGCGACGAAGACCGTCGCGTGCACCAGCTCGTGGAGGATCGTCTCCACCAGGCGGGTGTCGTCACCCCGGACGAGCATGGGGGCCGTGACGGGGTCGTCCAGCCAGCCGAGGGTGGAGTAGGCCGTGACCGGAACCAGGCAGACGTCCAGTCCTTCGGCCTCGAGCTCGGCGGCTTCCGCCTCGGCCGACTCGATGTCGAAGAAGCCCTTGTAGGGGACGCGGCCCACGAGCGGAAAGCGGAAGTCGTGTGCATCGACCTCGCCCGGCCGGGTCGCGACGACCGTGGTGATGACCCGGTCGCCGGGCCAGTCCACGTAGCTGGTGTACTGCTCGCCCACCTCGAGGCCCAGGGCGCGGCCGTGCTGGCGCGCCGCCTCGACGAGCGCCAGCTGTTCGCGCAGGCGCGCGGGGGTGGCCGGGTCTTCGCGCAGCTCGCGCGCCGAGTCGCGGGCCAGCACCATGCGCAGCTGGCCCGAGGCGAGGTCGAGGTAGTAGCATCCGGTCAGGAAGGGCAGGCCAAGCGCGGTGACCCACAGCAGCGACCGACGCGCCGACGACCGCACCCTCTCCATCACCGTCCGGGCCGGCGATGCCGAGCTGGCCGAGCGAGCGGCCGCGGAGGCCTGGGAGGCGGGCGCGTCGGGCATCGTCGAATCCTCCGACGCGCAGGCGGGCAGCGAGCAGTCCACGGCGCTGGTCCTCTATGCCCCCGCCGCAGCTGCCGAAGCGGTACGCGCCGCGGTGGCCGCGCTGCCGGGCGTGACGCTCGGCAGGCCGCAGCCCGTGCTGGACAAGGACTGGTCCCAGGAGTGGCGGCGCGGGCTCGAGGCCGTGGTCGTGGGGAGCGAGCTGGTGGTGCGCCCCAGCTGGATCGCAACCCGGGGCGCGCCCGTCGAGCTGGTGATCGACCCGGGCCAGGCCTTCGGCACCGGGGGACACGCCTCGACGCGGCTGGCACTCGAGTGGGTCGAGGCGCTGTCGCACGAGCCCGACGCCCCGCGTGCAGAGCACCGGGTGCTGGACGCGGGCACCGGCACGGGGGTGCTGGCCCTGGCGGCCCTGGCGCTGGGCGCTGGACGCGCCGTCGGCTTCGACCTCGACCCCGAATCGGGAGTGGCCGCCCGGCACTGGGCGGCCCACAACGGGCTGGCCGAGCGCTTCGACGCGTTCGTGGGCCCGGTGGACGCCATCCGGGGGCCCGGCTTCGACCTCACGCTCGCCAACCTGCTGAAGCGCGAGCTGCTTCCCATTGCCGCCCGCCTGGCCGAACGCACGCGCGCCGGGGGCCAGGCCGTCTTCTCGGGCCTGCTCGCGAGCGAGAGCCAGGAGGTGGTCGAAGCGCTCGAGGCCGTCGGCTTCGCGAATCCTCGCGAGCGCGGCTTCGTCGACGCGAACGGCGACCGCTGGATCTCGCTGCTCATGACCCGAGCATAACCCCGCGCCGCGGGGACACCTCCGTATACTGCCCCGATGACGAGATCCCTTCGCGCGACCTTCGGCGCCCTGCTGCTCGGAGCGGCGAGCCTTGGCTGCCAGCTGCCCGGCGAGACGATCGACGAGCGGGTGCTTCGCGTCCACCGGGACGCGATCGTGATCGACACCCACTCTGACACCACGCCGCGCTTCCAGCAGGGCGACTGGGACATGAACGAGCGGCACCCGAAGACCGACTCGCACATGGACTTCCCGCGCATGCGCGAAGGCGGGCTGGACGCCCAGTTCTGGTCCATCTACACCGGCAAGGCCGAGACACCCGGGGAGGCGCTGCACGTTGCCCTGCAACGCATCGACGCCGTCCACCGCCTGGTCGAGCGCTACCCCGAGGTGACCGGTCTCGCAACCAGCGCCGCCGAGCTGCGCGCCGTGGTGGCAGACGGCCGCATCGCCAGCCTGATGGGCGTCGAAGGCGGTCACATGATCGAGGACGACCTGGCCGTGCTGCGGACCTTCCATCGCCTGGGGGTCCGCTACATGACCCTCACGCATTCCTTCCACACCAGCTGGGCCGATTCGTCCGGGACGATCCGCGTGCCCGAGCCCGTGCACGGCGGCCTCACCGACTTCGGCGAGCAGGTCGTGCTGGAGATGAACGCCCTGGGCATGATGGTCGACGTCTCCCACGTCTCCGACGACACCTTCTTCGACGTGGTGCGCGTGAGCCGCGCGCCCGTCATCGCTTCGCACTCGTCGTGCCGGGCCGTGGCCGACCATCCGCGCAACATGAGCGACGCGATGCTGCAGGCGCTTGCCCGGAACGGCGGCGTCGTGCTGGTGAACTTCTACCCGTCGTACATCGACGAGGACGCCAACCGCGCGACGGGCGCCTACTTCGAGAAGTGGAAGCCCGCCTTCGAGGCCATGCGCGAGCAGCACGGCCAGGACCGCCGGGCCCTGGGCGAGGCCCGGCGCGAGCACTTCGCGCGGTATCCGGTGCCCCAGGCGCCGCTCTCGGTGCTGCTCGACCACTTCGACCACGCAATCGCCGTGGCGGGGCCGGACCACGTGGGCGTCGGCGCGGACTGGGACGGCGTGCCCAGCATGCCCGAGGGCCTCGACGAGGTGTCGATGCTGCCCGCGCTCACCCTCGGCCTCTTCGAGCGGGGCCACGACGAGGCGACCGTCCGCAAGGTACTGGGCGAGAACCTGCTGCGCGTGATGCAGGAGGTGGAGGACGTGGCGACGCCTGCGCCCTAGTCGTCCTGATCGTTCTCTTCGTCGGGCTGCAGCCCTTCGATCTGGTTGGCCAGGGCGCCCAGGTCGAGCTCTCCGGACGACACCCGTTCCTGCAGCTCCTGCAGCCGGGTCGACATGTCGTCGGGCGGCTTGGCGCGTTCGCGCTGCCGCGCAGCCCGCTGCCGCGCACCTCGGTTGCGCGCTGCCCGCTCGCGACGCGGCCGACGGGCGCTGCTCTCGGCCTTCGGAGCGGGGCGGTTGGGGTCGGCCTCGGCGAGCAGCAGCTCTTCGCGCTTGCCCTTGTTGAGAATCAGCACCCGACGCCGTTCGATGCGGTCGATGGTGACGTTCGGGTGGCCTTCGATCTCGTCCCCGGGCCGCAGCACCTGGCTCTTGCGGGAGCGCTTGTCGTAGATGGCCGCTCGCGACGACTCGCCGGTGGCCGCCAGCGTGCCCCCGAGGACCAGGGGCAGCTCCGTCTCTTCCAGGTCCTCTTCTTCGGGTTCTTCCTCGACCAGCTCGGTCTCGCCGGCGAGCTGTGCCGCGAACAGGTTGCGGTCGAGGATGGCCTTGCGCTCCTGCCATTCGGGAGGGGCTTCGGAAGGAGCCGGGGCCACGACGGCTTCCGGCGGAGAGAGCTCGCGCAGCGAGTCGGCCAGCACGTCGTTGGTGATCTGCGCGGTCTGGAAGCAGCACCCCGTGAAGAGGGTGTAGTTGAGGATGCGGAGAAGGGAGCCCGGCATGACGTTCCGGCGGGGCAGGATACGTCAGAAGACCCGGAAACGCGCCGCAGCGGGCCGTACCTGGACGCGGATGGCGTCCCGGGGCTCGTGGGCGTCGCCGTCGACCTGCACGGGGAAGGGCCGGTCGGCGCGCAGCTCGATGCACGAACCTTCACCGTAGTCGGACACGAACGCAGGAAGCTGCCGCTTCCTGAAGGCCGCCAGCAGCTGCCAGGCCACCCACAGCGGGCCGGCGCGCTTGCGGGCCTGATAGTGGAGCTTCCCGCTCGTCGCATCGGCCTGGGGCACCGCGGCCCAGCCCTTGCCATAACAGCTGAAGTTGGCGACGACCGCCGCCGGATAGGTGCCGGGCAGGGGGTGACCGTCGACGAGGATGCGGGTGCGGATGCGTGGCCGAACGAAGAGCGCCCGCAGCCCCGCGAAGAGCCACAGGCTGTCGGCCCACAGGGCGTACCAGGCCCTTCCGAAGCGCGTGGCCCGCAGGCGTGCCAGGTGGTCGACGGTGCGCGCGTCCCAGCCCGTGCCGACCATCGCCAGGAAGAGGTCGCCGTCGAGGTCGCCGACGTCGACCGCGCGCGGCTGCCCGCGTTCGAGTGCGTCGAGGGCGGGGTGTGGGTCCAGAGGCAGGCCGAGCTCGCGCGCCACGACGTTGGCATTGCCGCAAGGCAGCAACACGATCTCCACCCGCGCCCCTTCGCCGCCCAGTCCCACACAGGCCTCGCGACAGGTGCCGTCGCCGCCAGCCACCACCAGCAGGTCGATGTCCTTCGCACAGTCCCGAACCAGCTCGACGCCGTGGCCGGCGCGCCGGGTCTCCAGCCGGCGGATCTCGAACCCCTGCGCCTGCAGGCGTTCGGCGGCCAGCGAGGTGAGCGCCGCGGCGCGTCCGTCCCCCGAGACGGGGTTGTAGAGCAGCGCTGCCCGTCTAGCTTCGGTCACGATCGATCTCGGCTCGCCACCAGTCGAGCAGCTCGGCCAGGGTGTCGCGAAGCGGGATCTGCGGCTGCCAGCCGGTGGCCGAACGCAGGCGGGACGAGTCGCCCACCTGGTAGTCGGCCTCGCGGTAGCGGGCGGGATCGACCACGACTTCGGCCTGCACCCCCGCGAGCGCGAGCAGCTGGTCGAGCAACGACTGAATCGGCACCCCGGTGCCGCTACAGACGTTGTAGGTGTCAGCGGGCACCCCCGGCTCGAGCAACCGAGCGTAGGCACGCACCACGTCGCGCACGTCCAGGAAGTCGCGCACCGAGTCGAGGTTTCCCACGGCGAGGCGCGGCTCGCGACGACCGGCCTCGATCTCGACGATCTGGCGGGCGAAGCTGGACGCGACGAAGCGATCCGTCTGCCCGGGGCCGATGTGCGTGAAGGATCGCACGCGCACCACGTCCAGGCCGCGCTGCGCGGCGTCGTCGCCGAGGATCTCGGCGGCCGCCTTGCTGCACGAGTACGGATTCTGGGGCCGCAGGGGCGCGTCTTCCCGAATGGGCCGGGCTCCGATGGCCATGGGCGGGCCATAGCAATCGGAAGATCCCACCAGAAGGACCCGCGCGTCCGGGGTCTCGTCCTCCACGGCGGCCAGCAGCTGTAGCGAACCGACGTAGTTCAGCCGGTAGGTCTCGTGAGGTCGTTGGATGGACGCGGCAACGGAGCTCTGGGCGGCCAGGTGAACGATGGCCGTCGGCCGACTCGTCCGCAGGCAGCGACGGATCGCGTCCCCATCGGTGACGTCGACCTCGCGATCCGTCTGCGTGACCCGGAAGCGTTGCCGTTCGAGCGAAGCAACCAGGTGACCGCCGACGAAGCCGGCAGCGCCCGTGACGAGAACATGCATCCCGACGCAAGCTGCCAGAGGGGAAATTCGCCCGCAATGGCCGGTCGGTAGTTCTCGAACCAGAGTTCCTTGCGATCGGCAGCAGGTTGCCGCCGAAGAGTCAGTCCCGGGGCACGAGGTGCTCTAGGTCCGCGCGCTGAATCCGGTACCGCAGAGTACTACGCGGAACCCCGAGCCGCCGAGCTGCCCGGGAGACGTTTCCGCCAGTGTCGCGTAGGACTGTCTCCAGGGTTGGGAGGTCTGGGATCGTGCACCTCGCGCCGTGCGCGCTCCACGGGTTCGATGTGCCGGCTGCGGCCGCAGAACTTGTGATTCGGCCCTGGCGACTTGGGCTCGGGGTCGAAGCTGTCAGGCATCCTTTTGCAAGGTCCGCTTCAAGAAGCGTATCTCGCCCTCGAGGCATCCGATGCAGAATTCGCTCGAGGACGTTGAAGAGCTCCCTGACGTTTCCCGGCCAGCGATGGTTGGCCAGGCCGTTGAGGAACGCCTTCTCGACCTGCCGGATGTTGTGGCCTGTCGACGCCTGAACTCTTGCTAGGCCAGCCTCCACGAGAGCGGGCAAGCTGCTGAGTTGCGATCGGAGCGGCGGCAACGGAATCTCCCATACCGCTAGCCGGTGATACAGATCGCGGCGGAAGTGTCCAGCAGAAACCGCTGATTGCAGGTCGACGTTGGTTGCTGCGATAACCCGAGCCCTAAGGGGAATCGCCATGCAGGACCCGACGCGCTCGAACACCCGCTGGTCTAGTACTCGAAGCAGCTTGGCTTGGCTCGACCAAGGCAACTCGCCAACCTCGTCCAAGAGGATCGTGCCGTCCCCGGCTGTCTCGAACCGGCCCCGATGGGTTGCGGATGCTCCCGTGAACGCACCGCGCTCATGGCCGAAGAGTTCGCTCTCGAGAAGCGTCGGCGAGAGCGCACAGCAATCCACATGCACGAACGGGCGGCCCCTGCGTCGCGAGCGAGTTTGCAGCTCTCTCGCGGCGGCTGTCTTGCCTACGCCCGTCTCACCAGTCAGTAGGATCGGCGGCTGGGTGCGGGCAGCGGTGGCCAGCTGCACGACGACTTCGCGCGGAAAGATGAGCTGTCCGAATCGCCCCGGGGGGCGTGCCGCGAGGCTCGGACTATCGCGAGTAGCTGAACCGGGCATAGGAGCGTATCCAAGTGCGTTCAGCTCGCATCCTATGACTCCACTGGGACGGAATCCTTATGATAGTGCTATGAAGGCCTCTGGGAGGCAGCGGCACAGCGTCGCGTTAGGTGAGTCATATGCAGCGACTTAGCGAGAGAGCTTGCTTGGTTGATGAGATCCTCGCCATGCTTCCGCTGGCCGCGGAGGATTCTCTCCCGCCCCTCGTCAAAGAGGGCCCTGGCCAGCCACGGACGGGCCCCTGCGGCTGCGTTCATGTCGCGTCCCCTCGCGAAGTAGCTCTCAGCTCGGCGCCAGTCGCCAACGACCGCTGCTAGTCGTCCGAGATGGCTGGGTGCAGCGCCCAGAGACACCGTCGCATGTCCCAAGATTGGAAACCTGTCCGCGAACGGCGCCAGAAGGTCCAAGAGCTCCTGGCTGGTCTTTGAATCTCGGAGCTCCGCGCTCGCAAGAGCGAGAAAGGTCAAGCTGCCAAGCCAGTTCATGTCGCGCGGAATGCGGCGAAACCCTTGAGCCGCGATCGATTGCAGCTCTCGCAGCGGTTCTACGTCCCTTCCGAGCTCAGCCGCAACGAAAGGGGGAACCGCTTGGAACAACACCACCCTCGGATGACGCGCAATGTGTTCCTTCAGCATCGACAGCATGGCGGCGCCTGAACCGGTCTCCAGCATCGCGAAGAGCGTCTGGCCTGCCCATGCGTTCTCGGCGTCGTTTGACCGCAGTCGACGGGCCATCGACCCCACGTTCTTTATGAGTTCTGGCAGTTCCTTGAATCGACCCTCGAGGAGTGCCCTCATGCCGCGAAACATGTCGCCGAGCCAGGTCGCCTGCGGCTGCTTCAGCGTGCTCGCGACCCGCTGGTACTGAGCAATCTCGATGTCTGCCTCTCCGAACTCGCCGGCTTCGCAGAGGTCAGTGATCAGCATGGTTCGGTGAATCAAGTTCGACTCGAAGTCTGCAACTCGAGTCGAGATCGCGGTTGCTTCTTTAGCGAGCTCGATGCGTTGAACGAGATTGTCGGGCGACCACAGTGCGGAGTGCTGTGATTGAAGCGCGAAGGCTCCTGCCTCAGGATCGTCTGACTGGGCGGCGAGACTCGCGGCCTGTCGGCAGAGCCCCACTCGACGATCCTTGCTTTCTTCGGACCACGAGAGTGCGAGCGCGAGCCTCCCAAGCAATCGAGAGCGACCCGCCTTGTCGGCGGTAGGGGCGAGATCGGATGCAAGCTCAAGCAGCCCGATTAGCTCCTCATCGAAGAGTGCAGTCTCGATTGAGTAGAACGACGGGACGAGCGAGAGGGCTGCCCTTGAGACGAGGTCGAAGGAACCGAGCTGTCGCGCAATCTCTGCAGCGTCCCGGCAAGTCGCGGTGGCCTGCGCTCGATCGCCGACGCGGTTGTACGCTTCAGCAAGATCGAGGAGTAGGCTGCAGGTTCGGGCGGGATCAGTCTGGTGATACTGCCTCCTTAGGTCGAGTGCGTAGGAGAGGTTCCGCGCGACATCCTCGTGAGCGTGCTGTGTGGCCGCAAACTCGGCGGCGTAGCGGGCTGATTCCTCGGCAAACTCGAAGTCTCCCGAGGGCAGAGCAAGGCGCGCATGGTGAGCGACCGCTGGTGCGAGCCGCCTGCGAGCCTCAGGTGACGAGGCCAGGTGTCTCGCAAGCCGGTCATGAGCTCGTTCTCGTTCAGCCTCGCCAAGGCTCTCGTAGAGGTAGTCGCGAATCAGTGCATGGGCGAAGTGGAAGGAGCTATGGCGGCTGGGAGATGCCTCGACGAGGTCGAGCCGCTTGGCTTCGTTGATCGCTCGGCCTACGTTCGCGTCCGCTCGCTCTGAGGTGACTGCAGCGTCAACCCTGTCAAACGTCCGGCCAGCTACCGAGATCCGGGCCAAGATCTGGCGGTGTTCCTCTGTCAGAGCAGCGAGGTGCATTGCGATAGACTCTCGGATCGCACGCGGGAGTTTCGCGATTCCTCCTTCCTGGATATCCGTTGTGCGAAGAGTTCCGTCCGCGATCGCGTCGAGCAGCTGCCGGATGAAGAGTGGGTTCCCCTTGGTGGTTCTGGCGAGCGGGGTCGCGAGGGCTGGGTCCGCACTACGAGCTGCGAGGAGTTCGGTGACTTCGGCATCCGAGAGTCCGCGAAGGACCTGGTGCACGGCCCTAGGTGTCGTTAGGAGCTCCGCGATCGCGCGCCTGTGGGGCGCTGATGCTTGGACCTCGTGCTCTCTGTATGTCGCGATAAGCACGATCGCAGCGCAGCTAGGCTCGGTCGCGACATAGTTGAGGAGCTCGAGCGATGCAGCATCCGCCCGATGCAAGTCGTCTATTGCTACAAGCAAGGGCCGCCTCGCAGCGATGTGCCCGAGGAAGCGAGCGACAGAGTCGAATAGGGTGAACCGGTTCCGAGCTTGGGAGAGTTGTTCCGATTCGCCGCCGCCCATGAGTTCGTCTACCAGGCGGTCTGCGGTGGTCTGTTCGGTGGTGGTAGGAGGAGAGCGAAGCGAGCCTCGTAGCACCTGCGCCCAAGGCCAGAGGCTTGGCGCACCTTCAACCTCTGGGCACGCCCCGAATCGCACCTGAAAGTCAAGGTCTTCGGCGAGTCGCGCTGCTTCGGCGCACACGCTGGACTTGCCAATTCCCGCCTCCCCGGCGATTAGATGCGTCGCGCCGCAGTGTGGCCGTTCGATTCGCCTGGTGAGTGAATCCCGAATCGCGTCAAGCTCCCTGGAGCGTCCCACGAAGTCGGCTTGAGCGCTGGGTGAAGGAGAGCCAGGTCTTGCGGTGCTGGCCGGCTCCAGGACGTATCCGATGCCATAGACGGGTCTGATGGGATTCGGGTTCGCTGGAGTCCGCAGCGCAGCCCTTGCAAGGGACATCGCTCTCGAGAGAGCGGAGTCGCTCACTACCCGGCCTTGCCACACACTGTCGATCAACTCGTCCTTTGCGACCACTCGGCCCGGTCGCTTCGACATGAACGCGATGAGGTCGAATACGAGAGGCTCGGTAGGGCGCACTTGGCCCCGATAGGAGACAGCGCGCGAGGCTTCGTCGACACGAACCGCGTCAGAGTTAGTCAAGCTGACTCTCCGCCGTCCAGCATGTCGCTGAGATTGTTGGCCAAGACTGGCGAAAACCGCACCGGCAGGCTCCCTGCGCCTTCTCGGTCGGCACACACCTTGCTCTAGTGCCGTGAATGACAATGGAGTGGATGCGAATAGCGAGGACCCTTCGACAACTATGTCTGACCCTGGCAGGAGCAAGATGGGTGGCCTTGGCACTCACCGTCGATCGCCGTAGATTCGACGACGCTTGGAATAGGAGAATTCTGGGAGGACTTGCAAGCTCGTGCAAGTCCTTCGCCTCATCTCGCACGGGCGGCTCGGGAGGAGACGCGAGGCTGGGCACATCGCCACTCCGGCACTGGCACGAGCACGCATCGCTTCGCGTTCATGACGCAGCAAAGAACGCGGCGGTGTTGCAGATGCGAGTTCGCCGACTCTTGAAGTGCGCGAGCTGCCGAGGTGCTGCGCTCGAAGTCGAGCACTTGGCATCCGAGCTGCGCGCCCAGTTGTCGAGTCTCGTCGCGTCGGAGCGATGTGGAGCGGTGGAGACAGGCAGAGTGCGGAGGGAGCTTCGAAGGATCATTGACGACGTCGTGCCTAGGGTTGAACAGCGTCACCCGACGGTTTCCATTCAGGTCGAGGTCGAGAAAGAGGCCTCGCTCAGATCAGTTCCGATTGAGCTTGGCACGGTCCTCGAGAACCTCGTGGACAACGCCATGTCTCACGGCTCGGGCCAGCGGCCCGCGCGTCTCGAGGCTTGGGCAGACGCTCGCCTTGTGGTGATCGCAGTCTCGAACGCTCGCGCCTCAGGCGGCGCGAGGAGGCATGGCGCGTCCCGTGCCCCGGGGCTCGGTGCTGGACTTGGGCTTGTCGCCAAGATGGTGCTCGCGCTTGGCGGGAGCTTCTCTCTGGTAGGTGCTGATGGCGAAGTGCGCGCTCAGGTTGCGCTTCAGTCCGTGCTGGAGTCTGAGACTAGAGACCTAGTAGCGCAGGTTGACCGGCCCTCGCCGGTGCTTGTACGGTCAGGAGATGATCCTGGGAATCGCTGGCATGAATGGGAGCGGGAAGGGAGTGGCTGTTGACCATCTGTCGAGGAGGGGCTTCAGGGCGTTCTCGCTGTCCGACGTGATTCGGGACGAACTGGCCGCTCGTGGTGTCGCCGAGACGAGAGAGGCGATGATCGAACTCGGGAGAGAGTTGCGCGAGCAAGGAGGCGTCGATGCTCTGGCGCGGCGTGCTGCTGCCCAACTAGAACCTGGTGCAGACTACGTGATCGATTCAATTCGCCACCCAGCTGAGGTCGCCGCGCTTGGCGAGTGCGGCGACTCGTTCACCTTGGTGTGGATTCAGGCATCCCCGGCGGTCCGCTTGGCGCGAATGAGAGCGCGCGGGCGGCCTGGCGACCCGCAAACGATCGAGCGCCTGTCTGAGCTGGAGGCGCGAGAGACCGACAGCACCAACGCTGCAGGGCAGCAGTTGCATGCCGTTCGCGACCTGGCAGACGTGGTCTTGGAGAACGAGGGCAGCCTGGATGACTTCTGCAGCATGGTCGACGCCGCCCTTGAGCGCCTGCAACCCCTGGGGGGGCGAAGCTGACTCGGAAACTGCCCCGATAACTGTTCCAATCCTGCATGGTTACGCGCACTGTTGCAGCTTGGATATACTCGACCGCCCACCTGACCGCGATCCCGCGATCGGATTCGACGAGGGGCGACCATGGCGGAGGCTCAAGGCGCGCCTCGCGCGCTGCCCGCCGACAGCCTGCGGAAGCTGCATCTTGACAAGGTCGACGCACCCGAACGTGTGCGTGCGCTCATGGAGCGTCTTCGCAGGCATCAGGTGGTGCTGGAGAACGGGTTAGACAGTGCGGGCCGGTTGAGGGTCGCTTGGGTTGAGCGCGTCAACTCCTCATCTCTCCGGCTCAGGACCGAGGGGATCCGGAGCGCTCACTCTCCACAGTTTCACCTGAGTTTCCACCTCGATGGCAGCCGATACTCCTTTGCTTGCGTGCCGATTGGATCGGTAGGAGAGACCGCGCTTGAGGTAAAGCTGCCAGCTGCCGTCTACCGAGCGGAACGGCGAGATCTAAGGCGTAGGCGAGCTTCAGCTGAGACAGCCCTGTGTTTCAGCGCGGACGGTGTGGCCGTGCGTGGCGAGCTTCAGGACTCATCCGAGGCCGGCCTAGGCATGGCGCTCCGTGCTGAGGATGCTGCGAGACTCGGCTCCGAGTTCCCTGTGAGACTCCTCGACCGCTCCGGTTCTCCGGAGAAGCTGTTCGCAAGCGTTCAACATCGGTCTGACGACACGAGTCGGCGGGGGTGGGTGCGACTCGGCTTGCGGGTAAGCAAGACCCGAGCGGTTGAGCTGCTCCGGGTCGATCGCCGCGAAACGATCCTCGGTGGGAACTTGCCAGCACAGGGGGAGATCGAACCCTCGAAGAGGTCGGAGGCGTCTGCTGGCCCCCAGCGGGTCGAGATCGCGGAGTACAAGAACGCTCAGGGGAGGCCGCTTAGGGCGATCGTCGACCGAGCCGGTGCGTCCGTCGGTGCGCCGGCTGTCGTAATTCCTCCAGCTTGGGGCAGGACTAAGGAGACGCTTCTAGGCCTTGCCCAGGTGCTCGTGCAAGCCTTCGAGGAGGTGGGCAAGCCTTTGGTGGTTCTCCGGTTCGATGGGAGCAATCGGGCTGGAGAGTCATTCGTCGCTCCGGAGCACTGCTTGCCTGGGCGAGAGCATCTTGGGTTCACGTTCTCGGAGGCCATCTCGGACATAGGGGCGACGATCGACTTTCTCAAGACCTCCGCTGACTTCCGGTCAAGCAAGGTCGTTCTCCTTACGCACAGTCTTGGCGCGATCGAAGCTCGGAGGGCAGTGGCGACTGACTCGCGGATCGATGCTTGGATCAGCGTAGTAGGAATGGCAGACCTTCAGTCGGGCCTGCGCGCTGTCTCTGGTGGCGTGGACTATGCGTTCGGTTTATCAGCCGGGCTCGCGTTCGGGCATCAAGAGCTGGCGGGTGTGCTAGCAGACATGGACCGGACAGGGACCGACGCGCTCGAACATAGGCTCGTCTTCTCGGAAGATGCGAAGCAAGACATGGAGGATATCCGTGTACCCGTGACTTGGATCCATGGCCGCTATGATGCCTGGGTCGATCTAGGACGAGTGCAGGAACTACTGTCCGTGGGAGATACCTCGAGTCGGCGCTTGATCGAAATCCCCATAGGTCACCGGCTGCGTACGAGCCGCGAAGCGTACGAGACGTTCCAGCTCGCAACGGAAGAGGTCTCAGAGATCCTCCTTGGAAAGCGGCTCCGCGCGATTCGTGTCGATCACGCAAGGATACGGCGCGTCGCTCGGGCGGAGACCAGGCGGCTCCGGGACGACAGCGGCCGTCTTCGAGAGTTCTGGAAGAACTACCTGCTCGGTCGAGGCGAGAGGGCTGGGTTCGAGCTCCTAACATGCACAAGCAACTACCAAGCCTTCATGGCCGAGCAGGTCAAGATGCTCCGACCCCAACGAGGTCAGCTTCTACTAGACCTCGGCTCCGGTATCGGAGACTTCTCCCTGTTCTTGGAGCGAGAAGCGCGCAGTGCATCGAGTGTCGATGTGATCTCGCTCGACTACGTGGTGCCCGCGCTTCGAAGAGCCCGCGACCGGCTTCGGGACGCTGGAAGGAATCCTGGTCCGGCGATCTGTGCTGATCTCGATCCGGTGAGCGGGCAGCGTGTACCTCTCGCCTCGTCGAGTCTTGATGGAGTCCTGGGCTCTCTGATTCTCAGCTACGTCCAACATCCCGCTGGGCTCATGAGAGAGCTCTACGACATCCTGCGACCGGGTGGGCGCCTCGTTCTGTCGACCCTTCGGCGCGATGCAGACATTTCCCGAATCTACGCCGAGGGGATTGCGGAACTGCTGCCGGACCGGGTTCGTGAGCAACTTGGAATCGCGCACGAAGCGGAGTTCGGACGCTTGCAGCAGCAGCTCTTGAGTGAGGCCGCGCGCTTGCTCGCGCTTGAGGATGTAGAGCGCTTCAGGTTCTATGACCCCGGCGAGCTGCGAGTTCTGGTCGAATCAGCTGGCTTGGTCGTCGATGAGGTTGCCTTCACCTTCGGCGACCCCCCGCAGGCCATCGTGGTGAGTGCGAGTCGGCCCTGACGTCCCTCCGGCAGGCCGAGCGGGATAGCGCGGTTGTCGACCAGCTGGTCGGGGTCTCACTATCCCGGCCGAAAGCCATGCTGGCGTTCTGGGCTCTTTGGGCCTGTCTCGCTGGAGTCGGCGTCGTTCGTCTAAGTATCGATACCTCAACCTCCAGCTTCCTGGACCGCGCGGACCCGGCATGGTCCGTGTATCAAGCGAGCGTCGACCGGTTCGGTGGCGATGAGTTTGTGGCGGTTGCCATTCGCGGGCAGGAGCCGTTTGATGCAGAAGCTATCGCTCTCGTTGCCCGCGTCTCGGCCGCACTTGGGTCGATCCCTGGTGTTCGCCGAGTGGACAGTATCGCGTCGGTCGGCATAGCTCGGGCGACTGGGCCGGAGATGCTTCGGTCGGACCCGCTCTTTGGTCACTCGGAAGGCCAGAGCGGAACATCGCGCGAGCGACTTAGAGATGTGGTGCGCGCAAGCCAGTTGGCACGGGGCACTCTCCTGTCGCGAGATGAGCGGACTTTCGCGTTGAACGTGCTCCTTGATCGCGATGTGGACGCAGATCGGGCTCACACAGTTGCTGAGATCCGGAGTGTCCTCGACGGTCTCGACGCTCTCGTTACCGGCGTGCCGGTCTTTCGGACGGAGGTGAACACTCGGACCCAGACCGAAGTCATGGTGTTCGCTCCTGTCACGCTTCTGGCTATGACGCTCTTGATTGCGTCGGTGCTGAGATCCTGGGTGGCAGTGCTGGCGCCTCTCGTGGTCGGAGGAGTCGGGAGTTTGAGTGTTCTGGGCGTTATGGGGTTCGTGGGGGTGCCGCTCTCGCTCTCCACCATGATTCTCCCCTCGATTCTAGTGGCCCTGGGAAGTGCGTACGCCATGCACGTTGTCCTCGCCTGGTCCGGTGAGCCGCTCGAGGTGGCTCGTTCGCTCAAGCTTGTCGCTAGGCCGGTCGCCGTCTCGGGGCTTACGACTGCATTGGGTTTTCTGGCCATGGCTACAGTTCCGATTGATGCGATCCGAGAGTTGGCGACCTATGGCGCTCTGGGCGTCTTCGTGCTCACCGCGGCGTCGTTGACACTCGTTCCGGCTTTCCTGGTTTGCTGTGGCCGCAGCCTCGTGTCGGTTCAGCGCGACTGGTACCAGGTAGCGGAATCTGCGCGTGGCATCGTCACTGTAGTCGGCCGTTACCGGCGAGCGGTTCTCGCGGCGTGGGGTGGAGTTCTGTTGCTCGCAGGAGTCGGCATTGGCCAGTTGAACGTCTCGACAGACATTATCCGGTGGTTCGGTCCTGATTCCCGGGTGCGTGCAGACTACGTGGCGATTCGAGACCTACTGTCAGGCATAACCCCAGTGAACATTGTGGTTGAGAGTAAGAGCGGGGATCCGGTGAGTGACCCTGCGGTGGTGCACGCGATGGCTGAACTCGCCTCTGATCTGCGGCGAAGGAGCGATATAGGGAGCGTGATCTCGATAGCTAGCGAGATCCTGCATCTACACTCGATTATCGCCGAAGACAGGGACGAGGTGCTATCTCGCGCAGCGATCGATCAGTACTTGTTGCTACTTGGCGGCGGCGAGAGAACCCGCGATCTAGTCACTGCGGACCAGTCTGCCGCGAACATGGTCCTCAGAGTCAACGACAATTCGTCCGAGCGAATAGTCGCGCTTGAGACGTGGGTTGATGATTGGTGGTCGGGACGTGGTGTTGAGGGCTACTCCGTAGCCACGACCGGGATCATGTACGAGTTCGCACGAGCGGAGGAGGCGATCGCCTACGGTCAACTTTTCGGTCTTGCGTTGGCGGCCGGAGCAATCGCTCTGATTCTCGTGGCCCTAATGCGGAGCGTTGCGCTGTCGCTTATCGCGATGCTGCCGAACGCTGTTCCCATAGGAATCGGGCTTGGTGCGATGGGTCTGTTTGGACTGCCGCTAGACGCCGCAACAGTCTGTCTCGGAAGCCTGGCGCTTGGTGTTGCCGTAGACGACACGATCCATGTCATGACCTGGATGCGTGGGTCGATGCACGAGGGAATGGAGGACGCCCTGACGCGCTCTCTGGGTGCAGCGCTGCCGGCGATACTCCTGACGACGGCTGCCGTGGCCGGAGGGTTTATGTTGCTTGGCTTCTCCGACTTCGTCCTGGTCAGCAATCTCGGGCTAGTGACTGGTGCCGTCGTGATCCTGTGCCTGATCGCCGACCTTACGCTGCTCCCGGCATTGCTCCTCACATTGAAAGGGCCAGCGGAGACGGCGGTGCGGTAGCTCAAGTTGGCGCCCCTCGGGGTCGATCCTTACCTCATGGTGGAGCGCGGCGCGCCTGAGAATGCGTACAGAGACTACCAGGCGTCCATCCGGAGGGATCGGATGCTCCGCAACCTTAGGGTGGGAGCATGGGTGGTCTTCGGTCTCAACAGCCTGTTTGTTGGCCTGGACTACTGGGTCTTTCCTGAGCAGTTCCTGTCGCTCCTCGGTGTACGCGTAGTCCTGAACGCGTTTCTCCTGGCTTTGCTGCTTTGGATTCGTGTTGCACCCGACGGGCATGGTCCGACGTACGTGGGGTGCCTGGTGACCGGCTTCGGTCTGGTGGCGATCATCGGCCTGGCTGGAGGGATGACCACGCACTACGCGCCAGGTGTGACACTCCTGTTCCTAGGTATGCCGGTTCTGCTGCCCCTGAACGCCCGGCAGTCCGCGGAGATAGTAGGGCCGATCCTTGCTGCGTTCGCCGCGCTGCCTCTGGTTACCGGCGTCAGCGTCACCTTGGGTACCTACGCTGTCCATCTAGTCTTCCCAGTCGCGACTGCGGTCGAATGCGTCGCGAGTTGTATCGTGCTCGACCGAATGCGGTTCGCGGACTACCTACAAAGATCGGAGCTCGAAGCCGCGCGCGATCGCCTCGCCGCGCTCGACGAGGCGAAGGCCCGCTTCTCGGCGAACGTCCACCACGAGCTGCGCACGCCGCTCACCTTGATCCTGGCGCCTCTCGAGGCGCTGCGTTCGGGCGAGTTCGGAGAGGTTTCGGAGACGGTCGACAAGACGCTTCGCACCATGCACATCAATGGGCAGCGGCTGCTCAAGATGATCAACAACCTGCTGGATCTCGCGAAGGTCGAGAGCCGCTCGTTCGAGATCCACCGTCGTCCCGTCGACCTGGTGCGGGTGGTGGGCGATGTGGTCGATGGAGCCGGTGATCTGGCCCGGCGGAAGGGCATCGATCTTGTGCTCGAGCGGCCCGAAGAGGGTGTGCTCCCGCAGCTGAACGCCGACCCGGACGCGCTCGAGAAGGTGGTGATGAACCTGGTGGGCAACGCGCTCAAGTTCACCGATTCGGGCGGGTCCATCCGCGTCTTCTTCGAGACCGGCATGGAGGTGGACGGCTTCGAGGGCGTCCGGGTGACGGTGAAGGACAGCGGGATCGGCCTGGCACCCGAGCAGCTCGACCGGGTCTTCGACCGCTTCTCGCAGGTCGACAGCTCGGCCACGCGCAAGCACGAAGGCACGGGAATCGGCCTCTCGCTCGCCCAGGAGCTCGTCGAGCTGCACGGAGGCCGCATCTGGGCCGAGAGCGAAGGAGAAGGCCACGGCACGGCCATGGTCTTCGAGCTTCCGGTGGGCGAGATGGACGGCGCCGTGGAAGAAGAGGTGCTGTGCGACGAGGAAGGGCAGGGCGTCAAGCTGGGGACCTCCATCCAGGCGGTGGAGGCCGACCTGGGCTTGGCGGCCGAGCCGGGGGACCGGGCGCGCTTTGCCGAGATGGAGCGCAGCGTTCGCCGCTGGGAGAACCAGCAGGGCGAAGAGGAAGAGGCGGCGGCGGCCGAGCCGGCCGGCCATCCCGAAGGCACTCCGGAAGTGCTGGTGGTCGAGGACAACCCGGACATGCGGCAGCTGCTGGCCTTCCTGGTGGGCCAGGAGTTCCGCACGCGGGTGGCGCGCAACGGCCGCGAAGCGCTCGAGCTGGTGGGCGAGGGCCTGCCCGACCTGGTGCTCACCGACGTCATGATGCCCGAGATGTCGGGAACCGAGCTGTGCCATGCGCTGAAGAGCGACCCGGAAACCAGTGCGCTGCCCGTGGTCCTGGTGACTTCGAAGGCCGAGAGCGAGATGAAGGTGGAAGGCCTCGAGCTGGGAGCGGACGACTACGTGACCAAGCCCTTCCACCCGCGGGAGCTGATGGCGCGGGTGCGTTCGCTCGTGCTGCAACGCTGCCTGCGGCGGGAGCTGGCCGAACGCAACGACGAGCTCGAGAAGGCCCTGGGCGAGCTCGAGCAGGCCCAGGTGCAGCTGGTCCAGTCCGAACGCCTGGCGGCCGTGGGCGAGCTGGCTGCAGGCATCGCCCACGAGGTCAACAACCCCGTCAACTTCGCCTTGAATGCGGTTCGGGCGCTGGGGGCGGCCGTCGAAGACCTGAAGGCCGTGGGCGAGGGTCTCACCGGCATCGACTGGAGCGATGCCGAAAAGCGGCTGGCGCAGGTGGAAGCGCTCCACCGCCTGGCCGAAGAGCGGGGCGTGGAAGAGCTGACCGACAGCCTGGGAGAGCTCTCGAGCATCATCGGGGAAGGGCTCACCCGGACGCATTCGTTGGTGGGCGACCTGCGCGACTTCGCGGCCCCGGGGGCCCGCGGCGCCGAAGGCCAGGTGGACGTGGCCAAGGGCCTCGAGTCCACCGCGCAGCTGCTGCAGCACCTGCTGAAGGAGTCCGAGGCCACCCTCGAGCTGGCCGTGCCGGGGGACCTGCCGCGCCTCTCGGGCGATCCGGGCGCCTTGAATCAGGTTTTCCTCAACCTCATCAAGAACGCAGCCGAATCATTCGCTGGTCGGGGGGGTGCCATTCGGGTGGAGGCCTCCGCCGACGACGGAATCCTGCGCGTGGCCGTGCAGGACGACGGAGGCGGCATGAGCGCCGAGGTACAGCAGCACCTCTTCGAGCCCTTCTACACCACCAAGGAAGGCGGCCGCGGCACGGGTCTGGGGCTTTCGATCTGCAAGCAGATCGTCGAGTCCCACGGTGGCCACTTCGAGGTGAGCTCCCAGGAAGGGGAGGGGACGACGATGACGGTGGTGCTTCCGATCTCCCGCTCGGGAGGCGACCTTGCAGCCTAAGCCCTCGCGCCTGATGGACCACCGCGAGTTCCCCGTCCTGTACGTGGACGACGAGCCCGACAACCTGCGGGTCTTCGAGCTCACCTTCCGCCGCCAGTTCACCATCCTGACCGCGGAATCGCCGGAAGAAGGCCTGCGCCTGCTGCACGAGAACCCGGTGGCCGTGATCCTCTCGGACTATCGCATGCCCGGCATGACGGGCGTCGAGTTCCTCTCGCGGGCGCGCGAAATCGACGAGCGCTGCATCCGCATGCTGGTCACCGCCTACGGCGACGTCCAGATCCTGGGCGACGCCATCAACGACGGCCGCATCTACAACTACATCGCGAAGCCCTGGGAACCGGAGGACATGCGCCAGCGCGTGCGCCGGGCCATCGAGGTCTACGCGATCGAACGCGAACGGCGCGCCCTGCTGGACGAGATGGTGCTCATCAACCGGCTGTCCCAGGCCATGCACCGCGAGCTCGACCTGGAGCGCCTGGTGAAGCTGGTGCTCGACGCCGTGCACGGGCAGCTCCACTACGACGGCGTGGCCCTGGGCGCGCTGGACGCCGAGGGTGAGCGGGTCACCTGGATGGGCATGCGGCCGGAAGACGACGTGGCCAGTCGCCTCGCGAAGATCGAGCTGGACCGCAACAAGGCGCCGAACTTCTTCGAGGCGCTGCTCGCGGGCCAGGTGCAGACGCTCAAGATCGACGACATGAACGAGCTGGACGGCCCGATCTGCGACTGGATGACCGAGGTCTCCGCCGACGAGATCCTGGTGATGCCCCTGCTGGGCAAGGAGAACGTCCTGGGCTTCCTGGCCGTCGACCAGCGCAGCGGCAGCGAACGCTTCGGTGCCGACGACCGCACCCTGCTCGACGGCATGACGACCCAGATCGTGATCGCGCTGGAGAACGCACGCGTGGTGGCCGCCCTGCGCGACACCCGCGAGCACGTGAAGCGGGCCGACCGCCTGGGCACGCTGGGCACCCTGGCCGCGGGGCTGGCGCACGAGATCAACAACCCGCTGGTCTCGATCCACACCTTCCTGAGCCTCGCGCCGGAAAAGCGCGACCAGCCGGACACCGAGTTCTGGGGCCAGTACTACGACCTGGCCCGGTCCGAGCTCGAACGCATCCGGGGACTCGTCTCCACCATGTCGCAGCTGGCGGCGGGCGGAACCGACGACATGCCCGAGCCGGCGCCCGTGGACCTGACGGCGCTGTGCAGCCGGGTCGTCAAGCTGATGCAGCCCGAAGCCCGGGAGTGGGGGGCGGAGCTGTCGCTCCAGGAATACCCGCACATGTTCCCGGTGCTGGGCGTGCAGGACCACATCCAGCAGGTCCTCCTGAACCTGGTCTGCAACGCGCTCCACGCCGCCAAGGGCGGCGGCCACGTCTGCGTCGAGCTGTCGGTCGACCCCGACCACCCCAGCCAGCTGATGTGCATCAACATCATCGACGACGGCCCCGGCATCCCCGTCGAGCACCTGGAGCAGATCTTCGACCCCTTCTTCACCACGAAGGCGCCGGACGAGGGCACGGGCCTGGGGCTGATGGTCTCGCACCAGATCGTGGCCGACCACGGGGGCGCCATCGAGGTGCGCAGCGAGCCGGGAAAGGGCTCTTCGTTCAAGGTGAAGCTGCCCGTCCGAGGCAACCGGCGGAGCTGACCGCCCCGGCTTGACGCCCGCCAGGGGATCGCGAAGAATGCCCCCGCCCCCGGTCATTCGGGACACCCCGACCATGAATCTTCCCATCCGGAACATCGCGCTGCGACTGGCAGGCGCCTGTCTGGCGGCCTGGCTCGTCGCCGGGCCCGCCGCCGCCCAGGACCGCGTCCGCATCGCGCTGCTGCCCATGGTGGTGCACAGCTCCGAGCCGCCCACCTACCTGCGCAATGGTCTGTCGGACATGATGTCCGCCCGTCTGCAGCGCATCGAAGACTTCGAGGTCGTCGTCATCGACGACCCCAAGAAGGCCACCACCTCGCTCGCGAAGGCGCTCGAGACCGGCCGCAAGGCCCAGGCGGAATTCGTCCTCTTCGGCTCGTTCACCCGCTTCGGCAAGGGCGCCAGCCTGGACGTCCAGTGCGCCGGCGCCACCCCCGCCGAAGGCCAGGACCCCCTGCGCGAGATCTTCGTCCACAGCGGCAGCATCGGCGACGTCATCCCCGACCTCGACGACCTGGTGGGCAAGGTGGCCCGCTTCGTCATCGCCGACTACAGCCAGAAGATCACCGCCGAAACCGGCCAGGAGCCCGACCTGCCCAGCACCCGCGCCATCAAGCAGCTGCAGGACCGGGTGGCCGCCCTGGAAGCCGCCATCGCCCGCATGGGCGGCGACCAGAGCCAGACCGAAGGCGTCCCCGCCGAGGTCGCCGGCGGCCCCTGATTCCCGCACGCCCGAGCGTGCGCTAAGGTCCCCGCCCGGTCGCTCCCCGGGGACACCCGCGGAGCCCGGCCAAGCGGTACCCACGTGGCGGTGTAGCTCAGTCGGTTAGAGCGGCGGCTTCATAAGCCGTAGGTCGCTGGTTCAAGTCCAGCCACCGCTACCAGGATCTCGGCGAGTCGCGACGCGTGCCGTCGGCTGTGTGCGTCAGCCGGCGCGACCCGGTGCACTTCCTGTGGCCCCGAACCTGCCCCGGGTCGTCCTCACGACCAGCCTGCTGAGCAGGAATCCAAGGAGGATGGAGCCGGCGAGGATCCCGACGCCTCTCGCTCCCAGTGTCGGCAGCTGCTGCGGGTCGTAGGGGACCGGCCCGCCGGCGTCGACGATCAGCCCGTCGACCGCGGTGTCGTCTCCCTTGATGCCGTCGGTCAGCGACAGGGTGACGGTGGTGACGGTCTCGCCGCCCACGACGTCCGATCCGAAGACGGCGGCCGGCGGGTCCAGGGTGTACCAGGCCGTCGAGAGCGCATCACCGGGTATCTCGGGCCCGAGCTTCCGGTAGGGGGGCCCGACGGGTGTCGCGCCATGGAAGTAGATCTTGATCTCCGCGCTCGAGCAGGCGGCCTCGAAGGCGACCAGCCCGACCGGATAGGTGTGGGCCGGGTCGGCCAGGAGCGGGCTGAGGTAGCCGTACTCCTCCTCGATTGCCTCGTCGTGCGTGAACACGCGCACGTCGGTCAAGCCTGCGCAGCCGGGCGCGACTTCCAGCGTGATGTAGTCGCCCGACTCGGCGTTCGGCAGCGAGGTCACGTTCGCCTGCAGGCTGTCGAGCGTCCCGTCTCCGTTGCCGTCCCCGGCGTTGGGGGCGCCGTTCTCGGTGGGGTCGGACACCTCGTCCAGGTCGGAATCGGGTGCGATGCGGGCTACGCGGAAGTACGCCTCGTCGTACCGGCCTCCCGGCATCTCCAGGGCGAGGAGACGATCTCCGCGTGGGCTCGCGGTGAAGGACTTGTCGTCGTAGTAGGTCGGTGCGCTGGGCGAGGTCAGGGTCATCCAGACCGTGCCGCCGCTCGCGTAGCCGGTCAGGGTGCCGCTGAAGTCGGTCGGCGCGCAGGTACCGAGCGTGGCGTCGAAGCTGCCGCTGAAGTCCGTCTGTCCGAGGGTGTGCTGGATGTCGATGGCGAGCTCCCAGGCGCACACGGGTCCACCTCCGCCGAATCCGGACCAGATCCCCTCCATGTGGGGATCGGCGTCGGCGCAGATGGCCGGCCCGGGCGGAACGGTGACCGGTGTCTGGTCGCAGTCGCCGGTCGTCATGTTGCAGCTGCCGTCGAAGCACGGCGTCAACAGATCGCAGACGACCGGATTTGGATACTGGCAGTCGAGGACGACGTCGCACACGCCGTCGCCCGTGCAGAAGAGTCCGTCGTCGCAGGCGTCGTCGTCGGGAACGTTGTCGATGCTGTCGGTGGATTCGTTGCAGCTGTCGGTCGTGCATCCGACATTGTCGTTCGGGTCGGGAGCCGTGCCGGCCTGGCAGTCGAGGACGGCGTCGCAGGTCTCGGCTCCGTTGCACCAGAGCGTGTCGTCGCACAGCGCGTCGTCAGGTGTGTTCTCGCAGCCCACGACGGTGTCGCAGACGTCGGCCGTGCAGCCGACCGCATCGTCGCAGAGGGCATGCTGTGGCGTGAAGCTACACAGGCCCGTCGCAGGGATGCAGTTGTCCACCGTGCAGTCGATGGAGTCGTTGCAGATCACCGGTGCTTCCTGGCACTCGTTCGATTGGCACAGGTTCGGGCCATTGCAGAGAGTGGAGTCCTCGCAGTCGTCGTTCGTGATGCACTCCACCAGCAACACGGTGGTCGGATCCGCGAGCAGGTTGTTGCTCTCGTTGACCTCCGACCTCTGGTCCAGATAGTCGGTCTCCGCGCAGATGACGAATCCCCCGGGCGGATTCCAGCTCCCCGGAATCGTGATGCTCAGCGTCGACGTGGTGCTTCCCAGCCCGCTCAGGGTCCAGGTGGCAAGGGCGGCAGACACCGGGGTGGTGCAGGTCCCGTTCACGGCGGCGAAGACGCGGTTCGAGAAGCTCGCGGGCGCAGTCGTTCCCGTTCGCAGAACGGTCACGTCGACCGTCGTCGTCTGCCCGGGGATGACGGTATGAGTGGCGACGACTACCGCCGTGGGCTGGATTTCGAAGAACGCCCTCGCCTCGGGGGCGACGAAGAGCAGGGCCAGCGCGAGGGGGAGATGGACGGTCGCGGCTCGCAGCGGATCCTCTCGCCTCGTCGACTTCAGCATGCACCTTCTCCTCTCGCGGATCTGGTGGTCCGCGTGCGGTCGTGGCGATGTGGGTAGCCTCTGCGGTGCGAGCAGCCTAACACGTTCGAGTTAGGTCGCATAGCATTGCACGACGACGGGATTGCGGGGTGAGGGGCCGCGGTGATACGTGTGGCTGCGATCGCGAGCCGCTCACACGCGGTGGAGCGATTCGGACCCTGGGTGGCAGGCGCGGGAGGGCTTCATGCGTCGCGGGTCGCGAGCTCGAGTCCTGCCCCCGTCGTCATCCCAAACAACGGTCTACGGCCGGATTCCCGCTGCTCGATGGCCTTCGATCGTGCTCTCGTGGCGATGAGGGCCAGCTCAGCGTAAACGTGACGTTGTTCTTGATCCCCGCGTGACGCCGGGACAATACTCGCCCCATGGGTCCGGAGGGGATCCGTCGTACGGATCGCTTCCACGACTGACTGGTGGGCGTGCGGGTCCGCCAGCGGCTGGGAGGTGTCTGCGGATGCGCACCAGTGGGCGGGTGGCTCTTCTGTGCGGGTTGTTCTTCGTCGCGGTCGGGACTTCGGCGCAAGCGTCGCGCCAGACCGAAGCGTCCGAGCTGCTGCAGTTCACCGCAGCCGGGCACGTGCTGGGCTTCCGGGCCGAAGGCGTGCTGGTCGCGGCCGGCGACCACGTGCTCGAGGTCGGGTTCCGCGGCACCTCGGGTGTGG
>JANQSB010000493.1 GCA_028284295.1 Myxococcota bacterium
TCCAGTCGTAGGAGCCCGCCGCGTAGCGGCGCCGGTCCGGCTCGAAGAGGTAGAGGGACTGGTAGAGCTGCGTGTACGGCGCCGTCGAGCAGTCGATCATCGAGCCGGTGGTCGGGACCTCCACGTTCCCGTCCCCGTCGACGTCGACGACGAGCGCGCCACCCACGGTAAAGAGGGTGCGATAGCTGTCACGACCACTGCCCGGGCTGCAGGGCCCCCAGCCCTGCAGGTCGTAGAACTCGTCCTCCCAGGTGCCGACCCCTCCCCACACGCTGCTGGGGAAGCTCGCGTGGGCGGCCAGCTCGCCGCCATCGCGATCGTAGGCGGCCAGGTAGTGGACGTCCGACGGCACGACGATCTCGCTCCCGGGCAGGCCGTCCAGGTCGCCCACGGCCACACCCGAGCTGTAGGCCCCGAAGGCGTAGCCGACACCGCCCGACAGCTGGGGCCAGCCCGAGCGCACGTCGCCGTCGTGCTCGTACACCCAGGTCTGCGTGGAAGAAGGGGTCGCAGCCGTGACCACGATCTCGAGCGAGCCGTCGAGGTCGAGGTCATCGAGCGCGACACCTCGCAGCTCGTCGGTCGTCGGCTGTCGGGACCAGAGCAGGTTTCCCGCGAAGTCGTGGACGTTGAGCCATCCGCTCCCGTGGACGCTGACGATCTCGTCTCCGGTGGCACCGTCGATGTCACCGACGGCAACGTCCGCCCAGGATCGACCCCCGGGCGGGTCCGAACCGAAGAGCTCCGCGCCCGTGGCACCGTCCAGGATGTCGAGCTCGTAGCCCGACACCACGACCTCCCGCGCGCCGTCTCCGTCGAGATCGACCGCAGCCGGTGACGAGTACCAGGCGACGAGACAGAAGGCCCCACAGCCGCCCTGCTGCCACTTCAGGACGGGCGCGGGCACCACGGCGAGGGCCGGGCCGGGACCCGTCCCGAACCCGACGATGACGGCGAGAGCCGGGAGCCAGCTCCTTCGGGCTGCCTCGCGAGCTCGAGCAATCCGCTTCGACATCGGCTCCTCCGGGTGCTGCGGCGGGACGGACAACGGCGGTGCGAGAGGAGCCAGGATGATAGGCGAACCCCGGATCTCCGCCGACAGTCGGGAGTGGCATCGGGACCCCGCCCGGTGTCGGGCCACTCCGAGGAGGCGCGCATCGGCTGCACCCGTTCTGCCGACGAGGACGGCGCTGCGACCGTACACGCTAGGCGCGCCCGCTCGCGCCCGGTCCGCCTTCCCGCAGGCATGGGACGCAAGGCCTGCGCGGGTCTCCCTTCCGATTCCCGACACCCGGCGAGGCCTCGTTTCCACTACGGCGCTATGTTGCCCGCATGGCCTCGCGCACGCCCCACCCCGATCTCTTGCGGAATCTCGTCCTGATCGGGGGGCGCGGTTGCGGGAAGAGCTCGATCGCGAAGCGCATCCTGCGCCGGAACCGCAACTTCATGCTCTTCTCGATGGACGCCCTGATCCGCTACGAGTCGGGCGGGCTCTCGATCCCCGCCATCGTGGAGCGTGACGGCTGGCGTGGATTCCGCGATCTGGAGCTCCGGGTCGTGGAGAAGCTCGCCGTCTTCGAGAGGGAGGCCCTGCTCGACTGCGGAGGCGGGGTCGTCGTGGATCTCGAGGGCGAGGAAGAGGTCTTCAGCAAGCGGAAGGTCGAGGCGATCCGCCGCCACGGGCTGGTCGTCTACCTCCACCGGGATCCCGAGTATCTGGTCGAGCGCATCGCGGGGGACCCGAACCGCCCCGCGCTCTCGGACGAGCACTCCTTCCTCGAGCTGATGGCGCGGCGCGACCCCTGGTACCGGGACGCCGCCGACCTGGTGCTGGAGTGCGGATCGCTGCCCAAGAGCGAGCTCGCCGAACGGGTACTCGACTGGTTCTACGCCCATCAGCAGGACTTCCAGCGCGGCTGAAGCAGGACCCGAAGCTCCAACGGATTCGGGGACTTGCAGGGCTTGCCGCATGCGGTGCGCGATTCGCGCCCACGGGCCACCGGTCCGATCGGCCCATACCGTCACGCGCCTCGCTCGGGGACGATGCGGACTGTCGCGGCCGGGATCCCTCCTCGGCCACACAGTCGGCCACCTTCGAGGAGCGAGACGATGACGACCCGAACACCCCGCGCGGCCCGATCCAAGAGGTGGGCCCGTCCCGTGATCCTGATCCTGCTGCTGCTCGGCCCCGCGTCCGATGCCGCGGCGCTCTGCGAGACGCCGCAGCCCGGCGACGTCTGGAGCGCGCAGTTCCCGCTGCTCTCGGGCTCGGGGGACTGGGCGGTCGGGCGCGTGGGGGCCGCCCCGCAGCAGCTCGAGATCACCGGCGAGGCCGACGGCCTGCTCACGCTCGGCTGCAACGGCAACGTGCTGGATCCGACCACCGGCGTGCTGGCCGCCACGGTGATGAACAGCGCAGACGTTCTGGTCGAATCCGGCTCCATCGGCGGCGAGGCCACGATCGGCATGCAGGAGATGCAGCTGCCCGGCACCAACTTCGATTCGGTGGACGTGGCGGCCGCGTTCTTCCCGTACGCGGCGGGCTGGACGGCTGGCCGCTTCGACGGAAGCGGCAACCTGCTCGAGTCGAATCCACCCCCGGGCGACCCGAACGCTCCGGTCGTGACGCGCACCGACACGGGCCGCTACCAGGTACGCCTTCCGGCGGTCAGCAACAGCTTCACCGACGGCATGCTGTACGTGATCGTCGACGGCCTCAGCGAGAACTACGCGAACACCTACGCGCTCGACCCGAGCGACGGATCGCCGGGGACGGGGACCTGGGACGTCCGCTGCTTCGACAACCAGAACAACGTGGCCCAGGATCGCGGCATCCGCTTCGTCTACCTGCCGTGGTCGGCCGGCACGAGCTTCGGGAGGATCCAGCTGCGGGACACGGGGGCGAGCGTCCTCGAGGGGAGCGGCGACTTCACCGTGCAGCGGATCGGCGTGGGCCAGGTTCGGGTCGACATCACGGACGCCTCCCCGGAGTCGGGCATGCTGCTCCTCATGGGTGGCAACCGCTTCGGGGGTGTCGACGACAACATCTACCGCTACGACGTCGACGAGGACGACTCGCTGCGCCGCTTCGTCGTCGTGGTGCGCGACCAGCCCGGGAACTCGACGGACTCGATGGGCCCCCAGGACAGCGACTTCCTGTTCACCTACGTGCCCTTCCCGCCGCACGTCGTCGACGAGATCAAGCTGGGATCGACTGGCGACGGCGGACCCTTCGAGCCGACCACGGCCGCGGGTGCGGCGGTGGCCCGCCTGGGCGACCTCGACGGCGACGGCATCCGCGACCAGGTGGTCGGATCGGCGGCGGTCGGCGCGCAGTCGGGCGAGCTCCGCGTGCTCTTCATGAATGCCGACGGAAGCGTGAAGTCGACGGCACCCATCGGGAGCCAGCTCGGCGGACTCGCCGAGAGCTTCAGCGCCGCCGACCGCTTCGGCGAGGCCGTCACCTCCATCGGCGACCTCGACGGCGACGGCGTCGTCGACCTCGCGGCGAGCGCGATCGGTCGCAGCGGCTCCGAGGGCGCGGTCTACGTCCTCTTCATGAACAGCGACGGTACGGTGCGCGAACACCAGGAGATCTCGAGCAGCGCCGGCGGCCTGCCGGCCTCACTCGACGCAGGCGACCTCTTCGGCAGCGGCCTTGCCGGCATCGGCGATCTCGACGGCGACCGGGTCCCCGACCTGGTGGTCGGGGCCTCGGGCGACATCCCCAATGCCCCCATGACCTCGTCCCAGGGCTCGATCTACGTGCTCTTCCTGAACCGCGATGGCACGGTACGAAGCGGCCAGCAGATCGGCGACGGCGTCGGCGGCTTCCCGGCCACGCTCGGCACGGGAGACCAGTTCGGAGCCTCGCTCGCAGCGCTCGGCGACATCACCGGCGTCGGCCTGCCGGACGTGGCCGTCGGCTCGCCCGAACGCGCCAACGACGGGGGTAGCCTGCTGCGCGCCGGCTCGGTGTGGCTATTGGGCCTGAATGCGGATGGCAGCGCGGCGTCCGCCGTGGAGATCGAGCGGCTCGCGACCGGCTTCGACTTCAGTGTCCAGAACGATCGCTTCGGCTCGAGCGTCACGGCCCTCGGTGATCTCAATGCGGACGGCACCCAGGACCTGGCCGTCGGCGCCCGCACCGCGAGCGGCGACTCGTCGGGGCAGGTCTTCGTCGTCTATCTCGGACCCGACCAGGAGGTCGTCGCCATGCAGCGGATCGGCGAGGAGGCCGGTGGCTTCATGGGCGAGAGCCTGTCGTTCAGCGACGCGTTCGGCTCCGCGGTGGGGGCCCTGGGAGATCTCGACGGCGACGGCGTCACCGAGCTCTCCGTCGGCCAGCCCGGGGACGAACCCGCTTCGGACCCCGAAGGCGCCACCTGGACGCTCTTCCTGGCCGGTGTCGAGCCCCTCTGCGGAGACGGCGTCCTCGATCCCAGCGAGGGCTGCGACGACGCCGGCCTCGCGCCGGGCGATTCGTGCTCGACGACCTGCACGGTGGAGCGCGCGCTCGGGGTCGTCGGTACGGCGGCAGGCGGCGAGCTCAGCGTCGTGATCGCCGGCATCCCTGTCTCGGTGCCGACCTTCGCGGGCCAGAGCGCGTTCGTGGTGGCCAGCGCAC
>JANQSB010000503.1 GCA_028284295.1 Myxococcota bacterium
GAGCACGGCGGCGGCGCGGGCCGCCCGCAACGCCAGCAGGGGGGCGCGCACCGAGTCGATGCCGAACGCCGCCGCCGTCGCACACAGCGTCTCGACCGCCTCCGGCGCCACCCGCACCCGAGGCAGTGCCGCGCGCATCCGGTCGGGATCGTCGACGTCGAAGCCCGAGCCGCCGAGGAACGCGAGCGAGGACCCGGTGGTCAGGGCATCGAGATCGATGTGGAAGGCCAGCCGGTCGAGCAGGGCCGCCGGGGGGCGCTCGTCGTCGATGCCTTCGTCCAGGACCACCAGCCCCACCCGCGCGGACGAGCGCTCGGCGAGCCCGTCTCGCTCGAGCACCAGCTCGCCCAGGTCGAGCACGCTCGCCAGACGCGCGGCCTGACCGGGACGCATCCTCTCCGCCATCGGGATCAGGACGACTCCGCCGTCGGCCTCGGCGAGCAGACCGCGCGCGGCCACCGGCCGACCCGCCGAGAGCGTCGCGGCGAGGTCGAGGCCTCCCAGCAGTCGCTCGTCACTCGTGTGGATCGGCATGCGTCGCCAGGGGGTTCCGTCGGGAAGCGCGGCTCGCAGCTCGTCCAGCCAGGCGTCGCGCACCGGACCGGGCCGGGTCCGCAGGACGACCCCGCCGGTACCCACCGGGTCGAGCGCGAAGAGCGCTGCCGCCAGACTCGCGTCGTGCCAGGCGGCAGCGGCGCGTTCCTCGTTCACGAGCCGAAGACCTCGGCCAGGGCACGTTCCACCCGCGTCGTCGAGCCCGCCTCGTCCAGCGGGTCGCGGCGCAGCCGGTGTCGCAACGCCGCCGGCGCGACCCGAACGAGGTGGGCCTCCTTCACGCAGGCGTCCCCCTCGAAGGCCGCGAGCGCGCGCGCCGCGCGAACCACGGCCAGCTCGCCGCGGAGTCCGTCGGTACCCAGCTGGATGCACAGCCGGGCCGTCTGCTCGCGCGCATGGTCGTCGACCTGGACGCTGTCGAGGCGCTCCCGTGCCGCGCCGATCTTCCGGCGCAGGGTCGCGTCCCGTCGCTTCCAGCGGCGCGCGAAGTCCTCGGGATCGCGCTCGAACTCGTCCCGTTGTCGCACGACCTCCACGCGCACGGCGAGATCGTCCGGGGACTGCACGTCCACCGAGAGCCCGAAGCGATCGAGCAGCTGGGGACGCAGCTCCCCCTCCTCGGGGTTGCCACTCCCGATCAACACGAAGCTCGCCGGATGTCGCACGCTCAGGCCTTCCCGCTCCACCACGTTCTCGCCGGACGCCGCCACGTCGAGCAGCAGGTCGACGAGGTGGTCCTCCAGCAGGTTCACCTCGTCGACGTAGAGGAAGCCCCGATTGGCCCGGGCCAGCAGGCCGGGCTCGAAGACCTTGACGCCCGCGGTCAGTGCCTTCTCGAGGTCGAGCGCACCGACGACGCGATCCTCGGTCGCCCCGAGCGGGAGATCCACCACCGGGACCGGAACCCGCCGGCTCTTGCGACCCGGGTGTGCCTTGCATTCGTCGCAACGACCGTGGCCATCCGGATCGCAGTGGTAGGGACAGTCGACGACGGCCCGCATGGGCGGAAGCAGGCTCGCGAGGCCGCGCACCGCGGTGGACTTTCCCGTCCCGCGGTCGCCGAACACCAGCACGCCACCCACCCGCGAATCGATGGCCGCGACCACGAGGGCGAGCTTCATGTCGTCCTGGCCCACGATGGCAGAGAAGGGAAATACGACGCTCATCAGCAGGACCTCCCGGGCGCAGGGCCCGACTCGACGATGGCAGCCGCGTCCGAACGCGGGTGCGGGTGCCGCCGGACGGACGGCACCAGACTCCGGGCCCGCCACAGGACACGCAAGGAAACGACGTGAAGCGCGCCGCTGACCAGCAGCGCGACCCCGATCCACTCGGCATCGGTGCGCGACAACGCGGCTCGCAAGGCCAGCAGGAGGGCAGCTCCCGAGCCGAGGAAGGCGAGCAGCGGCACGAGGAGCCCGGCCCGTCCCTCACGCGCGAGCAGGACACCCAGCACGAGGGCCTCGAGCGCGACCCCCGCGACGATCGCGTCGATCCATCCGGGCGTGATCCACGAGCCCGTCGCCACGCCCTGTCCGACCCCACCCGTCATGCGAACGGCCCGTTCAGCACGACGACCTGGTAGTTCAGGTAGCCCGCGAAGGAGACCCAGGCGAGATAGGGAACCAGCAGCGTCCCCGCGAGTCGCGACCGCGGCATCAGGAAGACGATCAACGCCAGTACCGAGAGACCCAGGGTGAACACCTCGGCCAGGGCCCAGTCCGGACGCTGCACCGTGAAGAAGACGGCACTCCAGGCGATGTTCAGGGCGGCATTGACGAAGAAGAGGGACAGGAGCCAGGCCTGATCCCGCGAGCCGCGGGCGCTCCGCCAGCCCGCGACCGCCGCCGCGACGCAGAGTGCATAGATGACGGTCCAGGCGGGCGCGAAGAGCCAGTCGGGTGGATTCAGTCGCGACTTGGCGAGGCTGCCGTACCACACACCGGTGTCCGTCGCCGCGCCTCCGATCAGCGCGACGGCGACCGCGCAGCCGGCGGCGACGAAGACAGGGCTGCGGGACGACATGAGCTACTCCACCGCAACCTGTTCGCCGGTGGGAATCATCGGCAGGCGCATGCCGTCGGCATCGGTCCGACCGACGCGCCCTGCGAGAGCCGCGGCCGCCACGAAGGCGATCGCTTCGAGCCCGAACACGATCGCGAAGGCGACCCCGACGTCGGACAGGAGCGCACGCGTCGCGTCCACAGCGGCGGCACCGATGAAGCCCCCGAGGCCGAAGGCGATCGCCTGGGAGGCGCCCCAGAGGCCCATGCGCGTGCCCTCGCGGCCGGGTCGACCGGCGCTCGCCAGGGTCATCATGGAGCCGATCGCCGCCACCGCGAAGGCCCCGTTGGCGACACCGAGTGCGAAGACCGAAGGCTCGAGGGGCCAGGCCGGTCCCACCAGCGCACCCATCGCCAGCAGGCAGAGCGCGGCGGCCGAGGCCACGCAGCCTCCCACCGTCCAGAGACGCATGAAGCGCGCCCGGGAACGACCCACCGTCGTCCCGACGACGGCGGTCAGGATCATGCCGAGCAGCACGCCACCGTTCTGGACGCCCGCGAGCTGCGTCGACTCGCCCGGCGTGTAGCCGTGGATCAGACCGGCAAGCGGCTCCAGGATCAGATCCTGGGCGCTGTAGGCGAGCATCGAGACGAAGACGAAGATCGTGAACTGACGCGCCTGGGGCTCGTCCCAGACCTCGACCAGGGCCTCCCGGAACGAGAAGCTGGTCTCCGTCGAGGGTGTCACGTCGGCGCCCGTCTCGATGCGGAGGACCGCGAGCACGGTCATCGCGAGAGCCACGGCCGAGACGCCACCCGTGACCGCGATCAGCCGTTCCATGGAGAAGGGATCCAGGAGCTGGCCGGCGACGCCCGCCGTGACCACGAAGCCGCAGATCATCATGATCCACACGATCGCCGCCGCCGCGGCCTTGCGGGCGGGCGCCGTGCGCGCGGCCAGCAGCGCCAGCAGGTTCGTGCCGGAAGCGCCCACCCCGACTCCGATCAGCAGGAAGGCACCGAATGCGGCGGTCGCACCGAGCCACGGCGAGGTCTGCATCCAGGCGGTCGCCAGTGCGGCCAGGACCGCGCCGAAGCCCAGGACGGCCATGCCGCCGATGATCCAGGGCGTCCGGTAGCCGCGGCGATCGGAGCCGTAGCCCCAGCGAGGCCTCGACAGCTGCACGGCGTAGTGCCATCCCACGAGCGCTCCCGGCAGGACTGCCGGCAACGCCAGCTCCACCACCATGACCCGGTTCAAGGTGGAGGTCGTGAGGATCACGATCGCCCCCAGAGCCGTCTGCACCAGCCCCAGCCGGACCACGCCGAGCCAACCCAGGGGCGCGGGCTCTCCTCGATTCACTGCCGAGCTCCCTCTTCCTCTTCCTTCGACCTCTGCCGCGACCCGGACTCCGACCTGCGGGTCGACCTCGCGATCCGATCCTTCGCGCTCACGAGGACCCGGCCTCGTTCATCTCGAAGCGCTTCATCTTGGCGTACAGGCTCTGGCGACTGAGGCCGAGCATCTCCGCCGCCGAGACGCGGTTGTCGTGGGTGATCTCGAGCGCGGCTTCGATGCAGAGCTTCTCGATGAAGTCCGTGGACTCGCGCACGATCTCCTTCAGCGGCACGCGGCCCACGAGCTCCGTCAGGCGATCGGCTGTGCCCGGAGGCGTGCCGGCCTGCTGGGTCCGCAGCTTGCGTGCCACACTCCGCACCGAGAACCCGAAGGCCGACGCCTCGTCCCGCGGTGTCGCGACCGCCGAGATCTCGACCTCCTCCTCGTTGCCGAAGCGGTCTCGAAGCACGGTGGCGAAGTTGCGGACGACGCCGTGGTTGCGGAGCGCCGAGAACAGGACTCCGACCTCCGAACGAGAACGCCCCAGGTGGTCTCCCAGATGCGCGCCCGAGATCTGCGTCTCGCTCGCGAGGTGCGCCATCTCGACGAAGGCGCGATTCACCGCACGGATGCGATGGTCCGATCCCGCGACGACCAGACCGTCGGGAAGGTCTTCGAGCACCTGGAGCAGATCACGCCGCGAAGCGCCGGTGCTTCGCTTCGCGGCCTCGGAAGCTTCACCGCCGACGCGTGCGATCACGCGGGCGCCCGACTCGTGGCGAACCGCAGAGGCCGAGAGGCTGCAGTCGGAGCCGTCGGGCAGGAACAGGCCGTCGACCAGAGCCTCTCCGCGCAGGGCCGACTCCGCGACGACGCCCGCCACGGCGGCGCGCGAGTCCTCGCCGAAGAGCTCGTCCAGACGGGCGCCGACCACCTCTCCGACGGGCCGGCCAAAGCACCGCGCTGCCGCGGGATTCGCCTCGGCCACGCGAAGGCTCTGGGGCTCCACGATCAAGAGCGGCTGCGGAACCGCGTCGAAGAGCAGCTGGTAGCGTGCCTCGGCCTCGCGCATGCGGGCGTAGTCGCGCTCGAGACTCTGCTGCACCTCGACCAGCCGCTGCTGCAGTCGGGAGGTCTCTCGGAGCTCGCGACCCAGGGCCACGATGCGATCCCCACCCGCACGCAGGGCGGTGTATCGAACGGGCAGGTCCAGACCCGCCGGCGATGGGTGGTTCACCTGCCGCCACCGGGGCTGACCCGCGGACCGCTCGCCCAGCAGGTCCTCGATCTTCTGTCGACTCTCGACGGTGACGGTCTCGATCCAGGGTCTGTCGCGCCACGCCTCCGAGTAGCCCTCACGGCAGAGCTCCTCGTTGCTCAAGGCGATGTCGCGAATGACCCCCTCTTCGACGACGAGGGCGACGTCGGCGGCTGCCGCGATGATGCGTCCGGTGGTCTCGGGATCGAGATCGGCCAGAAACTGTCCGGGGTGCCGAAAAGCCTCGACCTGCTCATCCAACGAAACCGAGCCATCCATTCCCATACCGTCGCGCCGCACTCCCGTGCCCGGCCGCCAATCGCGATGTCTCCCGTCTCAGGTGCGCACGGCGCCATCGGTCGCGATCAGGGACCTGCCGACCTGTGCCGCCTCACGGGCATCCCCCGCCATGCCGTCGGCGCCCACCACCACCACGAGGTCGGGCTGCTCGACGAAGAGCCGACCCCCGACCAGGACCCGGAGCGACGAGTTGCTGGACGCCTTTCGCAGCGCCTCGATCTCCGCGGTGATCTCTTCGGGCAGCGCGTCGCACGCGGCCGACAGGCCCAGAAGGTCGAAGCGATTGCGAGCGAGCATGCCGGCGAGCTCATCGCAGCTCGCACCGGGCTCGGCCCAGACCCGCCAGTCGGCGCGTCGGAAGAAGTCGGCGACCATCACGACGCCAAAGACGTGCTGGTCCCCGCAAGCCGTCGCGAGCAGGACGCTGGGTGCCTCTTCACCGGAGTGGCTTCGGGTCCCGTCCTCGAGCGCGCCGTACTCCCGCAGCGCCTCGTGAAGACGGCACAGTCCGATCGTGACGTCGGCGAAGTCGCATCGGTCTTCTTCCCAGAGCTCCCCGAGGCTTCGGGCACAGCGGCCGAGCACGTCGACGAAGAGGCTCTCGCGCGGCACTCCCCGTTCCAGCAGCTCGTCGACCAGGTCGCGCGTCGATGCGGCCGTACCGCGCAGCACGCTGTCCAGCAGCCGAGCGTGGTCCTGCTCCGTCGGCCCTTCCGCATGCTCCTTGGTCCCGGCAGCCTTCTCCGCCGGGACCTCGTGAGCCAGCATCAGCCGTGGAATCAGCTCGCTCTCGATGGTCTCGAGCAGCTCCGCGGTCGACTCCGCGCTCAGGGCCTCGGAGCGGCCCGTCGAAGGCCGGGCGTAGAGCGCTCGGATCTTCTGACCCAGGTAGAGCAGGGCCGCCGCGGCCCGGTCTCGCGCCTGCAGTTCAGTGTCGTTCGAGTGGGCGTCCAGGGTTCGCATCCATTCGACCTCGGGTTTCGGGCTTCCCGCGTGAGCGCGTTCCCAGCTCCATGGATTCGCGACCGACCTCCACGCTCGAAGAAGCTCCGAATCCGATTCTCCGGGCGAGGGGCATCCAGTGTCAAGCAAGATTGTCGATTGTCTTGTCGACTTGTCGGTCCGCGGTCGCGGCGGCGGCTTCTTCGCCGCAAGCCCCCGCACCATCGACTCGACGTCTTCGACCGACTTCGGTGTCTGTCGGGGCGCCGGCGTCATCGCGTCAGTCTCCGTTGACCGATCGACCGCTCGGTGTGTTGCGAGATGCCCGCACTGCGAACCGTGGCGTATTGGACCCGTGCCTCGGCGGGTGTCGGCAGGCCGTCACCTGCAAAGAGCCGCTTCAGCGTGCCCGCGACCTCCGCGAAAGGCTCTCCCCGTTGCGAAGCCGAGCGCAGCACGGTCATCGGGTGTGCCATTACCCGCGCAACGATGCGGTCCGCCGTCCGCTCGACGGGCGGCGGTGCGGTCTCGTCACTCACGTCACCGAGGCTTCCGGTCAGGTAGGCGATCTCGCGACGGCAGATGTCGGCGAGCACCGTGCGGAAGGGGCCGAGCGCGTCGCGCGCGCTCCCGAGCTCGAGCCAGCCGACGAACTCGGCCACTGCATCCTCGACCAGCACCTCGGCGCGCTCGACGGCTCCGCGACGCGTCTCTTCGGCATCAGAGGAGTCGGGCGCCAGGCCGTCGAGGTCGATGAGCTCCACCCCCGGCAGCGCTCCGACCTCGGGGGCGACGTTGCGCGGGACCGAGATGTCGACCACGAGCAGCGGAGACGATGCCGAGCGGCCCTCCCAGGCGTCCAGGACGCTGTCCCGGGTGAGGAGCGGCTCGGTCGCTCCGGTCGCGACGATGACGGCGCGGGCCGACGCCAGCGCAGCGGGCAACGCGTCGAGACCTCGCGCCTCGCCGTATCCCAGCTCCGACACCAGCTCTTCGGCCCGAGACCGGGTCCTGTTGATCAGGACCAGGTCCTGCACGCCCATCTCCGCCAGGGTCAGCGCGGCCAGCACCCCGCTCTTGCCGCAGCCCACGATCGCGAAGGGGCCCTCTTCCGGGTCGCCGATCGCCCCGGCCGCGCACAGCGCCGCGGCGCGACCGATGCTCTTCCGCGTCGCCATCAGGCCGGTGCTGCGTTTGACCTCCTTGCCGATGCGAAGCGCGCTCTGGAACAGGCGCTGCAGGTTCGATCCGACCGATCGGTACTCGACCGCGTCGCGCAACGAGCGCCGCACCTGGCCGATGATGTGCATGTCGCCCAGGACCTGCGACTCGAGACCCGAGGAGACACGGAACAGATGTCGCGCGGCTTCCTCTCCAGCCCGGATCTGCGCGGAGCTCCGGAGGACCCTGGCGGCCTCGCGGTCTCCGTGCGTCCAGGCGCGACAGATCTCTCCGACTGCATCCCGTCCGGCGAGAGAGGCGTCCTGCTCCGGCCACCAGCAGTAGAGCTCGATGCGGTTGCAGGTGCGCATGAGGACGGACTCGAGCACGCCGCACTCCGCGAGGGCGGCGTGCAGGCGCTCCACGTCTTCGTCGCGCACGTGGAAGCGCTCGCGGAGTCCGAGCTCGGCGTGCTGGTGGTCGAGGCCCAGGGAGACGAGCATCTCGGTCAGAGACTCCGTCCCGGGGCTTCGCCCGGCGCCGGCTCGGGAGCCGCCTGCTCGATGACGTGCTCGGCCAGGGCCGAGAGGGCGACCCGGCCGTTCCGATCCAGCTTCGGAATGGCATCGAGTCGACGATGGGCCTGGCGCATGATCCGCTGGCTGTGCGCGCAGGGATCGCGATCCGAGGTCGCGCGACCGAGGCGCCGATCCTCTTCCAGGTCGGCCGCGTCGTCGAGCAGCTGATGAGCCCAACCGACGCCACGGCCGAAGGCCTCGAGACCGGTACACACCCGATCCGCCGCTCCCGCCACACGAGCCCCCGCCACCATCGCGAAGGCAGGCAGGGCGGCGCTCTTGGCTCGATGGAGGCGCCGGTCGCGCGGAGACAGCGGACGCCGCGCGGCGACGTCGACGGCCTGGCCGCCTGCCATGCCGGCGAGCCCGACGGTTCGGCCCCAGTCCGCGCTCAGGGCACCGCCGCACTCCGGATGGCTTCCCAACAGCTCCACGGCGCGCGAGAGCAGCCCGACGGAGACCAGGATCGCACCCGCCGAGCCCACCAGTCGATGCGTCGCCGGCAAGCCGCGACGGGTGGTGGCGTCGTCCATGCACGGCAGGTCGTCCAGGACCAGGGACGCCGTGTGGGTCAGCTCGACGGCCACGGCCGCGTCCATGGCCTGGCCCGCGCGCGCGCCGCAAGCCTCGGCGGCGGTCAGGGTGAGCAGCGGACGCCAGCGGCCACCACCGCGCCCCTGGGTTCCCACGGCGCGACCGAGAACCTCCGAGAGCCCGTCCAGGCAATCGCCCAGACGTTGGCACTCGTCGGCGAGTCGCGTCTCGAGGGGAGCGCGATGGCGATCGAGAAGCGCCCGCAGCGCGTTCGCCGGTCGAGGCCGCGGCGTCCGAGGGCTCTCGAGCGGAATCCAGTCGACGGAGGAGACAGAGGCTGTGCTCATGAGGCCACCCATCCGGTCAGATGACCGACGTTCTTGAAGAAGATGCGGGCGTGGGCCAGCGGTCGACGGCGGACCAGCTTCTTGTGCATGTAGCCCTCGAAGGTGAGCTCCTGCACGTCGCGATCCGCACAGATGGAGACGAAGCGCTCGCGGCGGTCGTCGTTGGCGTACCAGAAGCGCTGCATGACGCCGAGTGCCAGAAAGACCTGCCCGTGCTGCAGCAGGAAGCGGCGACGGGCGCGCCGCAGCGCCTTGGCCTTGCCGGTCTCGAGCATCTCGCGGACCGACCGCGCGGCCAGCCTGCCACCGGTCATCGCGTAGTAGATGCCTTCACCGGAGGAGGGCGCGACGACTCCCGCCGCGTCCCCGGCCAGGATTACGTCGCGACCGTTGTCCCAGCGCGGAAGCGGTCGCAGCGGGATCGGCGCACCCTCCCGTCGGACCGTCTCCACGGAAGACAGGCCGGTGCGCGTCCGAAGCGCCTGCACCGCGTCCCGCAGACCGAAGCCCTTGTGGTACGAGCCGGTGCCCACGCTGGTGGTCTCTCCATGGGGGAAGATCCAGGCGTAGAAGTCGGGGCTGAGACGGCTGTCGTAGTAGACGTCCGCACGCTGGGCCGCGAAGGCGTCGCTCTGCGGATTCTCGGGAGAGCGGACGATCTCGTGGTACGCGAACACCACCCGGTCCCTCGAGCTCGCGCCCACCACTTCCTGTCGCGCGACCTTCGAGAGCGCCCCGTCGGCACCGATCACCGTCCTGGCGAGGAGGGTCTCGCTGGCGCGCTCGGAGCCGGGCTCGCCACCGGGATCGGTCGGCGTGTAGCGAACGCTGACGGTTCCCTGCCGATCCCTCTCGACGCGCTCGAAGCGGCCGATCTTCCTCACGGCTCCGTTCTTCGCCGCCCGATCGCGCAGCCACTCGTCGAAGAACTCGCGATCGACCATGCCCACGAAGCCGTCGCCCACCGGGATGTCCACGCTGCGACCGCGCGGAGACAGGATTCGCGCCACCTCGACCCGGTTGACCAGCAGCGACTCGGGAACCTCGAAGTCCTGCAGCAGCTGCGGGGGGACCGCGCCGCCGCAGGGCTTCGGGCGTCCCGCCCGGTCGAGGAGCGCGACCGAGAACCCCGCGGATGCGAGGTCGTCGGCTGCGGTGGCCCCGGCCGGGCCTCCTCCCACCACGACTGCGTCGTACACCGGTGCCGGGCCTAGCACTCGGCGGGGTCCCAAGGGAGCCGGAGTCGTCTCCCGGAAGTCGTGCGCATCCCGCTCCCGAGCTGCCTCATGCGATCTCCTCCGTCTCGGGAAGGTCTCCGGGGACGGAGACGCCCGAAGGTGATGATCGCGTGTCAGTCTATCAAGACACTATGTCATGTCAATCAAAATTGACATGGAACGAGAAATGAGAGGCCCCTGACGCGAGCCCCGCCCCGCTCAGGAGCGACGGGGCATCCGGAACGGCAGCAACGCCTGCACCCAGGGCCGGCGAAACCTCTGAAGTGAAAGGGTTTCATGGACTCCTGGCGCGGGCGGCCGCCCGGGCAGCTCGAAGGACAGGACCGACCGGGCGTAGAAGGGGGAGTCCTCGAGTGTGGTGATCGAACCGGAGTGCTGTCGCACCCCTCGAGATTCGCGGGGAATTCTCCACACCAGGGTAGAAGGCAGGCGCTGCGACGGCGGTGCCTCGATGGCCTCGACCTCCGCACCGTCGAAGCGCAGCGCGAGCGAGAACGGGCTGCCGTCCCGTCGCTCGCCGTCGTAGAAGACCGTCGTGCCACCGTCCGCGTCGGTCGCGCGCGACCAGTGCCAGCGCTCGAAGCCATCCTCCAGCGGCTCCGCACCCCAGTTCGAGTCCAGATACGCGTCGCCCCGAAAGCGAAGCGCGGGGCGATCCAGGGAGACCTCGACTCGTGCGCGGGGGGCCCACGGATGCCAGCCGTGCAGTCCCGCCGCATCCAGCTGGAAGGGGCTCCCCGCAAGCGCCACCGGCTCGAATCGGATCCGCCCCCGGATGCGCGACGGAAACGGGACCGTCCGCTCGTCGATTCGTGCCTCGAGAACCGAGCCGTCCCACGCGAGGGAGCTCGGACCGACGGCGATCGAGGTCCGCTCCCGCTCCACGAAGCGGCTGGCGCGTTCGGTCATCGCCCAACGCTTGTGACCGGCGCCGTAGACGGCGACGTTCAACGCACAGTGCTCGCGTGCGATGGCGCGACCGCGGCGACGCGCCCATGCGTAGTAGGGGGAGAAGGCGCTCCCGACGAACCCGATCAGGGTGATCCCGTAGCGCCCGTCGTCGCTCAGCGCGTCCGCATACCACCACCGGTACCCACCGTCCGGGACCGCGACGTCGAAGCGAGGTCCTCCCGCAGCGCCGCTGCCGCCATCCGACCCGAGAGCGCCACCATCGGAACTCCCGGCCCCGGGTGCGCGCTGCCCCCCGCCAGGTAGAGACCCGGAAGGGGACCCCGAACTCCCGGACGCCGAAACGACGCCTGCCAGCCGTGGGAGGGCGGACCGTAGAGAGCGCCTCCGGTGCCGGGGAAGAGACGCTCGAAGTCCGTCGGAGTCGTGACGACCGTCGACTCTCGCGTCCGCTCCAGCTCCAGACCGCAGCGGGCCAGCTGGCCGAAGGCCCTCTCCTCGCATGGCTCGATCTCCCGTGGCTCGAACGAGTGAGCATCACCCGTCGGCGGCGCGTTCACCAGACAGAACAGCCGCTCTTCGTCGAGCGCGCCCGATCCGTCGTGGCCGGGTCGATCCTGGGCGCACACGTAGACGGTCGGATCCGCGGGGATCCGTTGCCGGACGAAGACGTCCTCGAACTCGTCGCGGTAGTTCCCGCCGAAGAAGACGTTGTGTCGCACCAGCGGAAACCCGGTGCTGCGGGCGACGACCGACCAGGTCACGGCCGACTGGGAGCGCGCAGACCGCGAAGGGGCCGGGAAGGACCGCGCGACCGTCTCGCCGAAGCGACCGCCGGCAAGCGCAGCCACGTCGGCGTTGCAGACGACGGCGGCCGCCTCCAACCGCTCGCCGGACTCGAGCAGCACCCCGCTCGTGCGACCGCCGGCGCTCTCGATCTCGGCGACCGACTCGCCGTAGCGGAAGCTCGCGCCGAGCGACCCGGCCAGCTCCGCCAGGGCCCGAGCCAGCCCGTGCATGCCGGCCTCCAGGATCCAGACCCCCACCTGCTCGACGTGCGCTACGAGCATGAGAGTCGCCGGCGACAGGAACGGAGAGGAGCCCACGTAGGTCGCGTAGCGCCCGAAGAGCTGTCGCAGCCGCGCGTCCTGGAAGTAGCCTTCGAGCGCCTTCCAGAAGGTGGTGAAG
>JANQSB010000540.1 GCA_028284295.1 Myxococcota bacterium
TAGCACCACGCGAGCGCTCGTAGCCGCCGATCGAGCCCCCGCGTGCCGCGCCGCCGCGCGAGAAGCCGCCTCCACCCCCGCCCCGATGGCCTCGACCCCGGGCGAGCACCTCGGGCGGCGCCGCCAGCAGGACCGCGAGCAGAAGCGCCGAGGCGATCAGGAGAAGGCGTGACAGCGGGCGGCTCAAGAGGGACCCGCACCGGAGACCGGATCTTCGCTCGCCGCCCGCGCCGGAGTGAGCCGCTCGAGGAGCTCCTCGAGCGGAATCCGCTCCGCGCCGGCGGGCGCGACCAGGCGGAAGGTGTCCGGCGCGAAGCCCGGATTCAGCTCCCAGGCGTGGAGGCTCGCCCGGAACTGGGGCCGACCCGGCTCCTCGCGATAGTCGATCACCAGCCGACGCGGGATCCGGTGCTCGCCGCGCTCCACGAAGAGCTGGAAGTCGAGCGAAGCGGTCCGGAAGGCCAGGTGTTCGCAGAGGCGCCCCTCGAGCACCACCGTCCCCACGCGCGCTCCCGAGACGACGAGATCCGCGAGCTCGCGGTGCAGCTCGGGCGCCAGCAGCTCGGCCAGGGGCATGGGCACCCCGACGTCGCGCTCGAGCCGGTCGAGCGCGTCCTCGTAGGAGCCCGACTGCTCGGCGGACGCGTACGCGTGCAGGGACGGCGAGGCGACCCAGATCCGGGCGCCGTCGTAGACGACCCACTCGGAGGGTCCGTCCCAGTGCTCGACCTCCACCCGCAGCGCGTCGGGACGGCGGACCGAGACCCGACGCGTGCTTCCGAACTCGATCCGCTGGCCGGACGGCTGGATGGCGTCGTATCGCACCTCCGCGTCGAAGCGGAATCCCTCGAGCGATGCCAGCTGCCCGGACATGATCTCGAGCACGGACAGAGCCGCCTCGGTCTCGGCGCTCGACCCGACGGGCGCAGGGCCGGTGGGCGCGCCGAAGGAGCCCGCGCAGGCCGTCAGGAGGAGGGCTGCAACAATCGGCAGAGCCCGCGAAGGCGCGCTGGATCGCGTCGGCTCGTGCATCGCGGCGCAAGGTAGCCCACCGCGCGGGCGCGCTAGCTGGCGAACGCTTCGCGTTCGCATGCCGCGGGGTCTGCACCCTGTGCAGACCTTCCCTAGGTCGCCGATCGGAATCGCAGGGGAAGCGCTTCGAGGCCCCGGATCAGGAAGCTCGGTGCGTAGACGAGCGCGTCGGAGTCGGCGCGCCGGACCTCATCGAAGCGAGCCAGCAGCCGTTCGAAGCTGATGCGGGCCTCGGCCCGGGCCAGGCTGGCGCCGGGGCAGAAGTGCTCGCCGTGGCCGAACGCGATGTTGCGGCGCGCGTTCGCGCGCTTCGGGTCGAAGCGATCGGGGTCGTCGAAGACGCGCGGATCACGGTTGGCGGCGGCGTTCAGGGTCATCAGGATGGAGCCCGCGGGCACCTCGACTCCGGCGATCTGGCGATCGCGCAGGGCCAGGCGGAAGCTCCCCTTGATGGGGCTCTCGAAGCGCAAGCACTCCTCGACGAAGTTCGGGATCGCGGCGGGCTCCGCGCGGAGCTCGTCGGCAAGGGACGGCTGCTCCGCGAGGATGCACATCCCCGTGGAGAGCAGGCGAGCGGTGGTCTCCTGGCCGGCTGCGAAGAGGATGACGGCCAGCCGGACGACGTCGGCGACCTCGGGCAGTGCCCCATCGGGGAAGCGTACGGTCGCCAGGTGCGTGAGGACGTCCTGCGCGGGCGCCTGGCGACGCGCCTCGATGTAGCGGGTGAACCAGGGGTAGAGGCGCGCGAGCACCTCTGCACCCGACTGGCTGGACCGCGCGGTCCCCGCCAGGTTCTTCTCGGGTCCTTCGCCCTGGAGCCAGCCGACCAGGGTCGCGTGGTCTTCGGCAGGGACGCCCAGCAGATCGGCCACGACCAGCATCGTGAAGGGCCCGGCATAGGCGTCACAGAACTCGACGGGACCCGGTCCGGTCCACTCGTCGATCAGACGATCGGCGAGTGCCCACATGAAGGACTCGTTCTCCTTCAGACGGTTCGGGGTGAACAGCTTCCCGAGCAGCGCGCGGTGACGCGTGTGCTCCGGCGGGTCGAGGGCGGGCAGCTGGTCACTCAGCGGGATCTCGTGGCGTCGGCTCGCGACGACGTCGGCCAGGCTCTCGCCCGGAGCCAGCTCGGGCAGCTGGACGAAGGGGCCCAGGGGCGCCACCACCGACGAGAAGCCCTCGAGATCCCCATAGACTTCCAGCACCTCTTCCAGGCCCGAGACGAGGAAGACCTCGTGGTGGGGCTCGCGAACGACCGGGCCGCGCTCGCGCAGCGCCGCGTAGTAGGGCGCCGGGTCCTGGATCAGCTCGGGATCCGTGAAGAGGTCGCGCTCGAGCGGGTCGCTCACGCGCCGCCTCCCGGGTCCGCGAGATGCAGGCAGAGGATCGCGGCCGGAGGGAGGAGATCGCGGGCCGGGTCCACCTGGCACTGACGGGGAGCGGGCAGGGCAGCGGGACACGCCATCGCGCGATGATGGAGGGCCTCGCGACACCCGTCAACGGAGCCTGGAGGTGTCGTCCCGCGGCCTAACGGTCCGGCTTGCGGAAGCGGTAGACGAAACGGTCCGTCCCGCCCCGGATCTCGGGCTCGAAGACGTTTCGCGTGCGGTCGTCTTCCGGATGACGCAGCAGCTCCGACTCGGCCTCGAGCACGAAGCCGGCGGCCTCGATCTCCTGGCGCACGAGGGCGGCATCGACGCGATGGATCGTCTTCACGTCCCGGTCTCCGCTGCCGGCCTCGGCATGGTGGTCGATCACGCCGAAGATGCCGCCCGGCCGCAGCGACGCGTGAATCGCGCGGTTCATCGCGGCGCGGTCGATCTCCTGCCAGTAGGTGTCGTGATAGAAGAGCACCATCAGTACGAGGTCGAGCTTCTCGGGCAGGGCGGGCGCCGCGAGCTCGCTGTCGAGACGGGTGAGGTTGCCGAGCTCGGGCTCGAGACGCGCCATGCGCTCCTGCACAGGCTCCTTCGCGAAGCGCTCGATCACGAAGGGAGTGTTCTGCAGCCAGACCTGCCCCTCCGGGCCCACGGCCCGGGCCACGATCTCGCTGTAGTAGCCGGACCCGCCGACCAGGTCGGCGACGCGCTGGCCGGGCTTCAGCTCGAAGAAGCGGAGGATCTCGGCGGGTCGGCGGGCGGCGTCGCGTGCGACGTCGGACGCGGGTCTCTGCGGGGACGCGACCGCCGCAGCGATCGGGTCCTCTGCGGCGGCGACCCGGGGCAAGGCGAGTGCAATGCACAGCGCCAAGAGACGGATCGGCTGGACACCCATGGACAGCGCGGACGGCGAGAGGCTCAAGGTCGGTACTCCTCGATCGGAACGCCGGCCCCAGGCCGGCGGAGATGCCGCTACAGGCCGAAGAACGCGAACGACTGCGCGAGATACACGGGGTAGGGGGGCGGGCTGTCGGGCGCGGGCTGGTTCTGCGCGAGCACGACGCCGACCAGACCGGTGGACGGGCTCACGAAGAAGGTGGTGCCGTAGTAGCCCGACCACCAGAAGTCACCGTCCCGGTCGGTGGTGGGCGTGGCATCGGCGTCCACCACGACCGCCATCCCGAGCCCCCAGCCGAGGCCCTCGATGTCCTGCTCGCGAAGGACGCCGGACCCGACGTGGGGTTGCGTCATCTGTTCGACGGTCTCGCGCGACAGGATCGTGACGCCGTCGTAGCGGCCGCCGTTCCAGAGCATCAGGGCGAAGCGCATGTAGTCGCCGGCGGTGGAGACCAGGCCGCTGCCGCCCGGTGTCCAGGAGCGCGCGTCGCTGGCCGGCAACTCGACCCGCAAGAGCTCTCCACCCGGACCCTGGGTGTACATGGTGGCGATCTCGCCGGGTGCCGACGCACGACCCAGGTAGCTGGTGCTCGTCATCCCCAGTGGCTCGAAGATGCGCCGCGCCAGGAACTCGTCGAAGGGCTCTGCGGCCGCCACCTCGACGACCCGGGCCAGCACGTCGGCCGACCATCCGTAGCGCCAGCGTTCGCCGGGCTGCTCGTAGAGGGGCGCCGTCAGGATGCGATCGACGCGGTCGGCCAGGGAGCCCGCACCGGCGTAGATGTCGCGCTCGGCCCACAGGAGACCCAGGTCGGAGTCGTCTTCACGCGCCCCGATGCCGCTCTGGAAGGTGAGGAGATCCCGCACCTGGAGGGGCCGATCCAGGGCGACGGTCCGGATGCGGCCCCGCTCGTCGGCCGTGGTGCTCTCGGCGACGCGCAGAAACCCGGCGGTCGGGACGTAGCGGGCGACGGGGTCGTCGAGCCCGAGCCGGCCCTCCTGGACGAGGATCATCGCGGCTACCGCCGTGACCGGCTTGGTCATCGACGCGATCCGGAAGCGGGTGTCGAGGCGCATCGGCCGGCCGGCCTCGACGTCCGCATGGCCAGCCGTCACCGCGTGAACGACCCGGCCATCCCGGGCGAAGAGCGCCACGTAGCCGGACTGCATCTCCGCCCAGGCGGCGATCTCGAGAAAGGCGCCCAGGGCGCTCCGGGAGAGCGCCGACAGGCCTTCGGGCTGCGGCCGGCTCGGGTCGGCCGGGGGCAGCGCGGGGTTCGGGGTCGCCGTCTCGCCACATCCGGCCTCGGCCAGCAGGACGAGGGCGCTCGCCACAGCGAGCCAGCGGGTCGGGAGCGCCGGCATCAGGCCCAGACCATAGGGGAGATCGCTCGCCGGCGAGCCGCGGCGCGCCGCGGCTGGGCTACCCTGAAGGGCCGGGTCGGGCCCCGACCCGGTGGCCGGCGCGCGTCCTGCGCCCGAAGAACCGCCAACCAGGGCATCGCTCCATCATCAGTTCGAGAGAATCGACAGAGGGGAAGAAGGGATCATGGGCTCGAGCCAGTCTGCACAGGGAGAGGTCTACATCGTCGGCGCGGTTCGCAGCCCGCTCGGGCGCCGGGGCGGAGGGCTCTCGAGCATGCACCCCACGGACCTCCTGGGCAGCGTCCAGAAAGCGGCGGTGGAACGTGCGGGGATCGACCCGTCGGCGATCGACCAGGTGATCGGGGGCTGCGTGTCCCAGGTCGGCGAGCAGTCCTTCAACGTGGCGCGCAACGCCTGGCTGGCCGCGGGACTCCCGCTCGAGGTCCCCTCCACGACGGTGGACAGCCAGTGCGGATCGAGCCAGCAGGCCAGCACCCTGGCGGCCGGACTCGTGGGCTCGGGCCTCGAGGACCTGACCATGAGCTGCGGCATCGAGATGATGAGCCGCATCCCGCTCGGTGCGAACTTCCAGCATCACGGCCGGCCGATCGGCAAGAGCTACTTCGAGAAGTACGCCTTCAAGAGCCAGTTCGAGGGTGCCGAGATGATCGCCGAGGAGTTCGGCATCAGCCGCAAGGACACCGACGCCTTCGGACTGCGCAGCCAGGAGCTCGCGGGCCGGGCCTGGTCCGAAGGCCGCTTCGAGCGCGAGGTGGTTCCGCTGGACGCCCCCGTGCTCGACGAGGAGGGGAAGCCCACCGCGGAGACGGTCCACGTCGCCCGCGACGAAGGCTTGCGGGAGACGAGCCTCGAGAAGCTCGCGACCCTGAAGCCCGTCATGGAGGGCGGTGTACACACGGCCGGCAGCGCGTCGCAGATCACGGACGGCGCATCGGCGGTGGTGCTCGCCTCCGAGCAGGGACTGAAGAAGCACGGCCTCGAGCCGCGGGCGCGCATCGTGTACACGACGATCGTCGGCGTCGATCCGGTGACGATGCTGAAGGGCCCGATCCCCGCCACCGAGAAGCTGCTCGCCCGCACGGGCCTCGGTCTCGACGACATCTCGGTGTTCGAGGTCAACGAGGCCTTCGCGAGCGTGGTGCTGGCCTGGCAGAAGGCGGTGGGCGCCGACCCGGAGCGCGTCAATCCCAACGGCGGAGCCATCGCGCTGGGCCATCCCACCGGGGCCACCGGCGACCGACTGATCACCACCGCGTTGCACGAGCTGGAGCGGAGCGGCGAACGCTACGCACTCATCTCGATGTGCTGCGGCGGCGGCCTCGGCACCGGCACCATCATCGAGCGGCTCTAGAAGATGTCGGATCACGGAAAGGCGAAGCTGCAGATCGACGGCAAGGACCTGGAGCTGCCCGTCACGGTCGGGTCCGAGGGAGAGGTCGGGGTCGACATCTCGCGTCTGCGCCCGGAGACGGGCGCCATCACCCTCGACCCGTCGCTGGCCAACACGGGCGCCTGCGAGAGTGCCATCACCTACATCGACGGCGAGAAGGGGATCCTTCGCTACCGGGGCTACGACATCTCGGACCTCGCGATGCACGCGAGCTTCCCCGAGGTCTGCCACCTGCTGATCTACGGTCGGCTGCCGACCCGCCCGGAGCGGGAGGGCTTCCGCACCCGGCTCACGCGCCACTCCCTGGTGCACGAGGACATGAAGAAGTTCTTCGAGGGCTTCCCGCCCTCCGCGCACCCGATGGTGATCCTCTCCGCAATGATCGCATCGCTCTCGGCCTTCTACCCCGAGGAGGACACCGAAGAGGAGATCGACCTCAACATCATCCGGCTGCTCGCCAAGGCCAAGACCCTGGCGGCCTTCTCGTACAAGAAGTCGATCGGCCAGCCCTTCATCTACCCGCGCAACGACCGCACCTACCTCGAGAACTTCCTGCTGATGATGTTCGCCGTCCCCGCCGAGCCCTACGACGTGGACCAGACGGTGCGGAGCGCCCTCAACAAGCTGCTGATCCTGCACGCAGACCACGAGCAGAACTGCAGCACGACCACGGTGCGAACCGTCGGCAGCGGGGGCGCCAGCCTCTTTGCCTCGATCTCCGCCGGCGTGAGCGCCCTGTGGGGCCCGCTGCACGGCGGCGCCAACCAGGCCGTGATCGAGATGCTCGAGCAGATCCGGCAGGACGGATCGGACTTCCAGAAGTACGTCGACCTGACGAAGTCGAAGGACTCGGACTTCAAGCTGATGGGCTTCGGGCACCGCGTCTACAAGAACTTCGACCCCCGCGCCCGCATCCTGAAGGAGGCGGCCGACGAGGTGCTCGACAAGCTCGGAGTCGACGACCCGCTGCTCGAGATCGCCAAGCAGCTCGAAGAGGTCGCGCTGGCCGACAGCTACTTCGTCGAGCGCAAGCTCTACCCGAACGTCGACTTCTACAGCGGCGTGCTGTACCGCGCGATGGGCATCCCCACCGACATGTTCACCGTCATGTTCGCGTTGGGGAGGCTGCCCGGCTGGATCGCGCACTGGCTCGAGCAGCGGAATGCGCCCGGCGCGCGCATCATCCGACCCCGTCAGATCTACACGGGAGAGACGGCGCGGCCCTGGGAGCCGCTCGACGAGCGCTGAGAGCGAGACGAGTCCGATGCGGACCCAAGCGCAGCAGGCGAGGAAGCCGCTTCGAGAAGCGATCGGAGTCGTCTGGGGCTTCGCGCTGCTCTTGGCAGCCCTTCCCGCGCACGCTCAGACCCCCACCCCGCCCCCCGCTGAGATCCCGGCCCCGCCTCCCGCTCCCATCCCCGCTCCGGCCGCGGTCGTGGCGCCCGAGCCGCCCTGGGAGTCCCTCGAGATCCTCGGCGCGTCGGTGCAGCCCGGTAGCCAGACGCGGCTCTTCCTCCGCAGCTCCGAGAGCTTCGCGGGCGCGAACGTGGAGACCCCCGTCATCGTCATGCGGGGAACCCTGCCGGGGCCGACTCTCTGTCTCACTGCCGGAATCCACGGGGACGAGGTCAACGGTGTCGAGATCGTCCGGCGCATGCTGCGCGACGAGCGCCGCCTGACGACCCTTCGTGGCACCATCGTGGCGGTTCCGATCGCGAACCTGTCGGCCTTCCGCCGGGGTTCGCGGTACCTGCCCGACCGCCGGGATCTCAACCGCTACTTCCCGGGACGGATCGACGGCAGCTCGGCGTCGCGCATCGCCTTCCGCCTCTTCGACAACGTGATCCGACTGTGCGACCGGCTGGTGGACATCCACACCGGGTCCTTCCACCGCACGAACCTCCACCAGGTGCGCGCCGACCTGCGCGTGCCGAAGACCGCCGAGCTCGCCAACGCCTACGGGGCGGAGGTCATCGTCAACAATGCCGGCCGCCCCGGGACCCTGCGACGAGCCGCCAACGACGCCGGCATCCCGGCGATCACCATCGAGGCGGGCGAGCCGGCGCGCTTCAACGAGAAGCACGTGGAGGAGGCCACCCGGGCCCTGGCCCGGCTGCTCTACAACCTGGACATGTCGACCGAGTCACCCGGCTGGCTCTCGCCCAAGGGCAAGCCGACCGCGTACTGGAAGACGAGCTGGGTGCGTTGTAACAACGGTGGGATCCTGGTCTCCCAGATCGAGCTGGGCGACCGGGTCGATGCAGGCGAGCTGCTGGGAACGGTCTCGGATCCCGTCTCGAACGAGGTCGAGGCGATCCGGTCGCCCTTCGCCGGCCGCGTCATCGGAATGGCTCTCGACCAGCTGGTGATGCCGGGCTTCGCGGCCTACCACGTCGCGCGGGAGACGCCCGCCAACGAGGACGTGTCGGCCCCGCCGCTGGCGGAGACCTTCGAGGACATGGAAGGCATCGACCTCGAGGAACGGCCCGAGTAGCCGATGCAGGTCACCCGCCCGGTCTTCTGGACGGCGACGCTGCTCTTCCTGGGCGGCCTGCTGCCCTTCGCCTGGAAGACCATCGTGCTCGAGATGCCGGTGCAGCCCAGCCGCGCCTCGAACGTGTGGCGCATCGACCTCGAGCTGGGCATTCGCGGCACGGGTGGCCCCGGCAGCGTGAGCCTGCGTCTTCCCCGCACCGAAGCCGGCCAGGTGATCTTCGACGAGCAGGTCGAGAGGGGCTGGCTCGACTACATGGAACGCGGACCCCAGGAGGACCGCAGTGCGTACTGGCAGGGTCGCGTTCGGGATCTGGAGACGGTCTCCTATACCTTCCGTGTCCACCTGCGGGACGACCCCGGCGCGCCGCGCGACCCGTCGGGATCCGGGGCGGACGACTCTCCGCGACCGGAGAACGTTCCCCGGCCGCTCGTGGCCGTCCTCGAGCGGCTGCGGGTGGAGCGGGGGGACCGCCCCGACGCCATCATCGCCAGCCTCTTCGGCTTCGTGTCCCACGAGGTGGAGACCGCCGAGGCCGCCAGCGACGACGACCTGCTCACCCTCGTCTCGCGCGAAGGCAGCCGACTGGGAAAGGCGCGTCTGCTCGCCAGTCTGCTCGCAGCAGCAGGGATCGATGCCCAGCTCGTGCTCGGACTCGACCCGAGCGCCCCGGCCGACCAGCGCCTGCTTCCCTTCGTCGAGGCCCGCGGCGAGAACGGGTGGATTCCGCTGCTGCCTTCGGAGGCCGAGATCGGGCGCCTGCCCGGCAAGCTGGTGGTGCTGACCCGCGGCAGCCGGCCCCTGGTCACCGCGACCGGGGTCGAGAACTGGAGCCTCAAGATCCGTGCGCTGCACGAGTCGCTCGGCGCCGAGGAGCTGGTCAGCTTCATGACACCACCGGGAGCGTTCTGGCGCGCCCTGTCCCTCTACCGGCTGCCGATCGACGCCCAGGCCAGCCTGCGCATCCTCCTCATCCTTCCGCTCGCATCGCTCATCGCCGCCGTCTTCCGCAACGTCATCGGACTCCGCACCTTCGGTACCTTCATGCCCGTCCTGATCGCGCTCGCCCTGCGCGAAGTCGACCTGCTCACCGGGCTCGTGATCGTCGCCGGCGTCCTCGGTGCGGCAACGGCCGGCCGCGCCCTGCTGGACCGGTTGCGCCTCCTCTTCGTACCCCGGCTCTGCCTGCTGCTCTGCATCGTGATCCTGGCGGTCGCGGCCCTCGCGCAGGTGGGGCACTCGATCGGCGGGACCGACCTCATGACCGGCATGCTGCTTCCCATCGTGATCTTCGCCATGCTCGGCGAGCGGATCGCCGTCACCGCCATCGAGGAGGGAGCGGTTCCGACCCTGAAGCTGCTGCTGAACTCCCTCGCCGTGGCTGCCTGTGCCTACCCGCTCTTCCACTCCGAGCTCGCCGCGCATCTCTTCTTCGGCTTTCCCGAGCTCATCTTCTGCACCATGGGCGCACTCGTGCTGGTCGGCGGCTACACGGGCTATCGCCTGACGGAGCTCTGGCGATTCCGCCCGCTCGTCCGTCCGGCCACCGGCAGCATGCCGTGATCGAAGCCCTCCGGCGCGCGGGGATCCTGGGGATCAACCGACGCAACGTCGAGTTCACGCTGGGCGAGAACGACCGCCGACGCTACCCCCTGGTGGACGACAAGCTCGCGACCAAAGCTCTCTGCAAGGCCAACGGAGTCGCGACCGCCTCGGTCCTCGCGTCCGCGGGCGCCGTCTCCCAGATCGAGGAGATGCTGACCCAGCTCGAGGGTCGGGGCGACTTCGTGCTCAAGCCCGCTCACGGCGCGATGGGCAACGGGATCCTGGTCGTCGTCGACGCGAACGAGGAGGGCTGGGTCACCTCGGCGGGACGCGCACTCGGGAGAGCGGAGCTCCACTACCACTCGGCGAGCATCATCTCAGGCCTCTACGCCCTGGGCGGCCAGCCGGACGTGGCCTTCGCGGAGGAGCGGCTCGAGGTGCACCCGTCGATGCGGACCGTCACCACGCGCGGCGTTCCCGACATCCGGATCGTGGTCTTCCGGGGAGTACCGGTCATGGCGATGACGCGACTGCCCACCGAGGCCTCCTCGGGAAAGGCCAACCTCCACCACGGCGCGGTGGGGGCGGGCATCGACCTGGCCACGGGACTCACCAACCACGCCGTCCTCCGGGACACTCCGATCGAGCGACACCCGGATACCGACGTTCCCGTGGTAGGCTTGCCCATTCCCGGATTCGCGGAGGCGCTGCGGCTGGCGCTGCGCGCCTCCGACCTCACCGGTCTGGGCTATCTGGGGGCCGACATCGTGATCGACGCGGTCCACGGCCCCCTGCTGCTCGAGCTCAACGCCCGACCCGGGCTGGCGATCCAGACCGCGAACCGCACCGGCCTGCTGCCGCGCCTGAACGCGATCCGGGTGAGTCCGATCGCCGGGCTCGACCTGGAGCAGCGGATCGCCTTCGCGTGCCGCGTTGCGGAAGCCTACCCGTGAGAGCGAGGCGCGAGCACACCCGGTGCCAGGGGCGCCTCGCTGGCGGGGTCGCACTCGTCGGCCTCGTGGGATGGGTCGTCGCGGTCGGCCCGATCGGGACGGCCGCTGCCCAGGAGGAGCCGGAGGAGAGCGAGCGGATCACCTTCTCCATCAGCTTCGACGCCAAGATCGTCCCCAGCGAGAAGAGCGCCGAGGTGGAGATCCGTCTGGGCGCCGACGCCGGCCCCGTGGAGTGGATGCTCTTCCGCGCCGATCCGATGCGCCACCAGGGCTTCGAGGCGGACGGTCAGCTCACGCAGCTCGAGGACGGCTGGGAGTGGCGAGCACCGCCGGGAGGGGGCGCGCTGCGATACTCGTTCTCCATCGACCATCTGCGGGACGAGGGGAGCTACGACGCCCGCTGTGCGAAGCGCTGGGCGATCTTCCGGGGCGAGGATCTGGTGCCGCAGATCCGGATCCGGACCGACCCCATCGCCTACTCGGAGTCGCGCCTTCGCCTGCAGCTTCCCGAAGGCTGGAGCGCGGCGCTTCCCTACGGCCGGAACGCCAACGGCGACTACCGGGTCCACGACCCGCGACGGCGACTCGACCGGCCCGCCGGCTGGTTCGTCCTGGGCGAGCTGGGAGCGGTGCGGGAGCGATTCCGCGACACCCGCTTGACGATCGCCGGTCCGGCGGGACTCGGCGCACGACGCATGGACCTGCTGGCCCTGCTGCGCTGGACCCTTCCCTCGCTCTACGAGGTCTTCGAGGGTCTGCCCCGGCGACTGCTGATCGTGACCGCCTCCGACCCCATGTGGCGCGGCGGACTCTCGGGTACGAACTCGATCTTTCTCCACAACGACCGCCCTCTGATCGAGAACGACGTGACGAGCCCCCTGCTCCACGAGCTCGTCCATACGCTGATGCGCGCGAGGGCCGGCAAGGGCGGAGACTGGGTAGTCGAAGGCCTGGCCGAGCACTACTCGCTCGAGGTCCTCAAGCGCTCCGGCACCATCGGGAGCGATCGCTTCGAGACGGCGCTGGAGAAGATGCGCACCAAGGCCGAAGGGGCCGGCAAGCTCCGCGTGGCCGCGGTCGACCCCGCCACCCGGGCCCGCGCGGTCCTCGTGATGCGGGAGATCGACGAGACGATCCGGGAGAGGACCGAGGGACGCGCCAGCCTGGACGACGTCACCCGGGTGCTGGCCGCGACCGAGGGGCCCATCGTCACGAGCCGCTTCCGCGAGGTCTGCGAGGAGGTGGCCGGAGGCCCGCTCGCATCGATCTTCGACCCGATCGGGCCCGAGCGCTGAGGCCTGCCTGCACGCCGGGCTCGGCTCAGCCCGTGAGGCCCAGCTCCTCCGCGAAGCGGTCCCGCATCACGAACTTCTGCATCTTGCCGGTCACCGTCATCGGGAACTCGTCGACCAGCTTGATGTAGCGCGGCACCTTGAAGTGCGTGATCTGGCCCGCGCAGAACTCGCGGATCTCGTCCTCCGAGAGCGATGCACCCGGCCGTCGCTGCACCCACGCCGCGACCTGCTCGCCGTACTTCGGATCCGGCACGCCGAAGACCTGTACCTCCTGGATCTCCGGATGGGTGTAGAGGAACTCCTCGACCTCCCGCGGATACACGTTCTCGCCGCCGCGGATGATCATGTCCTTGATGCGGCCCGTGATCTTCACGTAGCCGTTCTCGTCCATCTCGCCCAGATCGCCGGAGTGGAGCCAGCCGTCCGCGTCGATGGTCTCCGCGGTCCTCTCGGGCTCGTCCCAGTAGCCCTGCATCACCCCGTAGCCTCGCGCGCAGACCTCTCCGGTCTCGCCGATGTCGGCCGTGCTCCCGTCTTCGCGGCAGATCTTCAGCTCCCAGTTCGTATGGGCCCGGCCCACCGTGGTCACCCGTGCCTCGAAGGGGTCGTCGATGGCCGTCATGGTGTCGACGGGGCTGCACTCGGTCTGGCCGTAGGCGATCACGATCTCGGTCAGATCCATCTCGTCGATCAGCCGCTTCATGAGCTCGACGGGGCAGGTGGAGCCCGCGATGATGCCGGTACGCAGGCTGCCGACTTCGAAGGACGAGAAGTCCGGCAGGTCGAGCTCGGCGATGAACATGGTGGGCACGCCGTGCAGGGCCGTACACCGCTCCTCCTGGACGGCCCGCAACACCGGCTCGGGCTCGAAGGCCTCGCACGGCAGGACCATCGTCGCGCCGTGGGAGACGCAGAGCAGGGTCCCCAGCACCATCCCGAAGCAGTGGTACATGGGGACCGGAATGCACAGGACGTCGTCGGGGCCGAAGTTCATGCTCTGACCCGCGAACCAGGCGTTGTTCAGGATGTTGCGGTGGGTCAGGGTCGCGCCCTTGGGCATGCCCGTCGTCCCGCTGGTGAACTGGATGTTGATCGGGCTCTCCGGGTCGAGCTGGCGGGCGATCTCCTCGAGTCGCCGCCTCTCGGCGGGGCCGCCTCGCTCGCAGACCTCGGCGAAGCCGAACATGCCCGGCGTACGCTCTTCCCCCATGCGAACCACGCTGCGCAGATGCGGGAGCTTCTCGGAACGGAGCTCTCCGGGCTCGCAGGATCCCAGCTCGGGTGCGAGCTCCTGTAGCATGGCGAGGTAGTGGCTCGTCTTGAAGCTCTCGGCGGTGACGAGGGCCTTGCAGCCGACCTTGTCGAGCGCGAACTCGAGCTCGAAGAGCCGGTAGGCGGGATTGATGCACACCATCACGGCACCGAGCCGCGCCGTTGCGAACTGCGTCAGCACCCACTCGTAGCGGTTGGGCGACCAGATGCCGACGCGGTCCCCCGGCTCGATCCCCAGAGCCAGCAGCCCCGTCGCCAGGCGATCGACCTCTTCGACGAGCTCTCCGTAGCTCCACCGCACGCCTTGATGGGGCATGACGAGTGCCGGGTGGGTGGGATCCCGAGACGCCACCTCGTCGAGACGCTGTCCGATGGTCGACGAGATCATCGGCGCGACGGGGCCCTTGGACTGTGCACGCTCGAGCTTCATGGCCTCGGGTCTCCGATTCCGTGGGCTGCACCGATCCCGAGCAGGAATGAAAGCGCAGCCTGCTCCGGCGGCCCATCCAGCTCGGCGCGTCGAGCTCGGCCCGTCCAGCTCGGCCCAGAGGCGTTGGATCCCCCCGCGCCTTTCCCCTAGCTTCGCGGCATGACGGACCCGGAAGCCCCGAACTTCGGCGAGCTGCTCGGTCGCTACATCGGCCGGGTTCCGCCCGCATCCGTGCCCCGCTTCCTCGCCCGTCTGGAGCGCGGAGCCGCTGATCGCTACCGCGCCTGGGCGGCCGCGCTGCCCGCGCACGCCGAGCAGCTGCTGGCCTGTGCGGCGCGGGAGGACGAGATCGCCGTCCGCGCCGAAGCCCTCTTCCCCGTGATTCCCGAGGACCTGGCGGCCATCGAGGACGCGCTGCCCGGCGCTCGGGAGAGCTACTTCGCGGTCTTCGAGGGATTGAGTCTGAAGCAGCAGCTCGCCCTGCAGGCTGCTGCCGAGCGCCAGGGCGCTCAGGCCTGGCAGGGCCTCAAGCGCGACGATGCGCCCGCAGCCCAGCTCGAGGAGCTCGACGCGCTCTCCGCCCTCGAGCGGGAGACCGCCGACAAGGTGGACGCCCTCGTCGCTTCGCTACCCGACTAGCGCGAAATCGGGCCGACAGGAGAGCCGGGATGCGGATCGAGGTCATCACGGAGCGCGACGATCTCGTGATCCGCCGGGCCGTCCTCGCGCCGGGCGAAGCCACGCCCTGGCACGTCGATCCCTGCCACCGCTTCACGGTGGTGGTCCGGGGAGACGGTCTCCGGCTCGAGTACCGGGGGACGAACGGGAAGAGTGACGAGCCCGTGGATCTGGAGATCCACCCCGGCCTGGCCGACTGGGAAGAGCCGACCGACCGGGTGCACCGGGCGATCAACACAGGAAGCAGCACCTATGAGGAAGTCGTCACCTTCTTCCTGGAGTCCCCCGGATCCGACCCGCAGCCGGAGGCGAGCACGGAAGCCTCCCGGGGGGCCGTCTAGAGCGGACGCACCGCCTGCTGCACCCGGGCGAGGAAGCGCTCGACCCGCGGCTCGCGCTTGATCTTCAGTGCGCGCTCGAGCAGCTCGGCGGCCTCGCGATACTCGCGCTGGGAGACCCGCAGCTGGGCGTGGTCCAGCAGGGCGCGATAGCGGTAGTCCTCGAGCTTCTCCGCGCGCTCGATCAGCAGCAGCGCCCGCTCGATCTGCTTCTTGTCCTTGTAGTAGCGCGCCAGCTCCAGGAGGGCCTCGCCGCGGGTGCCGTCGCGCTCGACGATCGACTCGAGCAGCTTGGCGGCGTCTTCCTCCCGCCCCACGGCGCGCGCCACCTTGGCCTGGAGGGTGAGCACCTGGAGCTCCTGCTCCTGGCCGATCTTCCCCGCGTAGCGCTCGTCGATGACGTCGAGCATCCGCTGGGCTTCGCCATAGGCCTGGGTGCGGATCAGGAGATCGGCCGCCCGGTAGGCGTTGCGGAACTCGGTGGCACCCGCGTCGCCCCGAACCAGCTCGAGGTAGGCCTCGGCGGCGAACTCGTACATCCCCTCGTTCATGTAGATGTCGCCGAGCAGCACCAGGGTGGAGGTCTTCGCCTCTCCCAGCATCCGCACCGTCTCGAGGTTGACGGCCGCGTCCCGGGGGCGCTCGAGGCCCACGTAGGCGTTCGCCTGGAGCAGCCAGGCGGTAGCGTCGGTGGGGTCCTCTTCGATGAGGCGGCCGAAGAGCGCCACCGCCTCCTCGTTCTTCTGCATGGCCAAGAGCGAGCGCGCCAGGCCCAGCTTCCAATCCCGCGTGTCGGGCTGGAGCAGGATCGCGTTGCGATAGGCCTGCTCGGCCGCCACGTAGTTCTCCCGGTTGATGTACGCGTAGCCGATCAGCCCGTAGCTGCGACCGTCCCGATCGCCCAGCTCGACGGCGCGCGTCAGGTGCTCGAGCGCGCGATCGAAGTCGCTCAGCTGCACGGAGAGCAGGCCCACGTTCTTGTGGGCGCGGCGGAAGTCCGGGAACTTCTCGAGCGCCTTCGCGTAGGACTCTGCGGCCTCGCCGAGCTGACCGTTCTGGAAGTAGAGGTTCGCGAGGATGAAGTCGAGGGCGGCGCTGCTCTCGGGCGTCATCTGGGTGGAGAGCATCGTGGCGGCCGCCTGCGGATTCACCCGCATCAGCTCGATCACCTCGCGCAGGAGCTCCAGCTCCTGGGTGCGGATCTCGGGCTCGGCGCCCGACAGGAAGCCGTAGCTGCCCAGGAAGCGGGCCCGCCATTCCGGATCGGTGAGAACCGAGGAGCCTTCCCACGGTTGGAACTGCGCGGCGGCAGGAGAGCAGACGAGCAGGCCGAGCGTGACGCCGAGCAGCCAAGAGCGAACCATCGTGTGTCGTCGATGCATGGAAGGACCTACTTGATGTTGATCGGGATGGGGAGGCGCGCCTGCGCCTTGACGGGCGCGCCCTGCTTCGTGGGCGGCGTGAAGCGCCAGCGCGAGACCTCCCGCCGGACGAAGTCGTCGAAGCGAGGCAGGTTCGAGGACTCGACGCGCACGTCGAGGACCTCGCCCGAGGAATCGAGCTGGATGAAGAGAACGATGCGCCCGTTGACCGCCTTGCGGCGGAGCGAGCGGGGGAAGTTGAACCCCGAGACGCCGATCGGACGCGGCACCTGGTCGAGATCCGAGAAGTCCACGAAGTCCTCGGTGCCGAGGTCGCTCGCCGAGCTCCCGATGGTCGGCATCGAGAAGTCGCCCGCCAGCGAGCCACCCGTGCCGGGATTCAGCGCGATGTCGAGCTGGGCGAGAGAGAGCATGGGGGGCTCCTCTTCCAGCTCCGGAGGCGGCTCCTCCTCTTCGGGCGGCGGAA
>JANQSB010000543.1 GCA_028284295.1 Myxococcota bacterium
ACCAGGATCGCGCCGGCCTCGAGCACCCCCTGTGCGCCACCGGTCTCGAGAACCACCTGCCGCAGGTCGTCGTCGTTGCCCGTGCAGACGAACGCGACCTCCGCACCCTCGGCGGCTTCGGCCGGCGACCCCGCCACCTCCCCGCCGTACTCCGCCGCCCACGCCTCCGCGCGGGAGCGGGTGCGGTTGTAGACGGTCACGCGATGGCCCGCACGCGCGAGGTGGCCCGACATGGGAAAGCCCATGACACCGAGGCACAGGAAGGACAGGCGACGACTGGACGACAAGGGACGGATCCCGGAAGAGAGGCTCTTCAGCGCGACTCCGCGGCGAGCTCCTCTTCGGAGATCGGCGCGCCGTCACGGTAGATCACCTCCCGGGTCCGCACCGCCGGAACCCGGGGTCCGTCCGTGAGGATGCCGACCAGGTTCAGCGGGTCGACGGCCGAGACGCGCACCACCTCCCCGCTGCGTTCGCGACGCCGCACCCGCCGCAGCGACTCCACCGCCTCGGGCAGCGCGAACTGCTCTCCGACGAACCCCGAGACGAAGCGACCCCCGCGGATCACGCCACGGGCCTCGAGTCGTCGCAGCGCCCACAGGACCTCGCGCCACGGGATCGCCAACGACTCGCGTGCCAGCAGGTCGTAGAAGACGACCCCCCAGCGAGCCAGCAGCTGCTCGGCCACCGCCTCCGCCAGCTCGTCCGGATCCTCGGAAGCGGCGGCCGCGGGCTCGTGGGGGAAGAGCGACCAGCGACCCTCGGCGCCCGCTCCCGGCGCACCGCCGATGCCCCGCCGCAGGCCGCGCCGCGCCCGCCGACGCACCCGGGTGCGGGCCCAGCGCTCGCGCGCGCCCAGCAAGGAGCGCACGGCCTGGAAGCCGTCGGCCGTCACGAGGCCCCGAGCCACCAGGTCCCACAGGCCCTCCTCCACCTCCACGGGCAGCCGGTCGAGACCGGCCACCAGGTCACTGTGGAAGAGCGCACCGCGAGCCCGCAGCAGGGCCAGCACGTCGGCGGCCGGCCCCGGTCCGGGCTCCGCGGCGGGCGCCTCTCCTCGCTGCGCGGCCAGCAGCCAGGGAAGATCGGCCCGCAGGCAGAACGAGATGGGGGTGGCCCGGGACGGCGAGGCCCCGCTTCGCCGGGGTCCAGCGCTGGCGCCCTTCGAGTCCTCGTCGGGCCCCTTCTCCCGCGCGCGCGCCTCCCGCAGGTCCTGCGCCCGGGCGGACAGGCGACCCCAGACGACGTCGCCCGAGAGACACAGGGCGTCCAGACTGCGGGGCCGGTACGACTCCACGCGAGCCGACAGCACCCCCTCCTCCCAGGCCCCGGCGCCCAGCTCGAAGCCCTGCAGCTGCTCGATCACTGCCAGCACGCCTCGCTTGCCTTCGACCCGGGTGTCCGGAGCGACGTGCTGCCAGCGCAGGAGGAAGCGGACGAAGTCGCGAGCCGTCACCGGCTCGATCTCGCGGCGCAGCCGGTCCTGGGTATAGGCGTGGATGCGGGCCAGCAGCCGGCGCGCGCAGAACTCCTCGGCAGCGGGTGCGGGAGCGCTCGCTGTCGAGTCGCTCTTCGTCTCGGATCGGTCGGGCTGGTCGCGCTCGTCGGACTCGCGCCTCGTGAAGCGTCCCCGCAGCGCGAAGCCCTCGGACTCGAGGCTCGCGAGCGCGATCTCCACGACGTCCGCCGCCAGCCCCGTGCGACCACACAGCTGCTCGACGGTCACGGGGCCCGTCGAGTCGAGATGCCCGCGCACCGCATCGGCGGCCGCCACCTCGACGGTCGTCTCTTCGAGGACGAGACCCGGATCGCCCGGGCGCAGCTCGACCTCCGGGAACAGGACCGCGACGGCCGAGCGCCGTTCGCTCGCGAACCACAGCCGCGCCGCCTGCGCGTCGTCGTGCCCTCGCCCCGAAGCCTCCCGCCCTTCGAGCCAGCCGACCCGCCGGTTGGCCACCAGCTCCTCGAGCCAGGCCTCGATGCGCGCGCGCTCGTGCGCGTCGCCGAGCGCTTCGCTGCGCATCACCACGTGGTGCTGCAGCTGGTCGTGCAGCTCGTCGGCGTCGCGCGGCCGCGGGCGCGTCTCGTCGCGCACCCGGTCGATCGCTTCCGGATCGAGCCGGCCGAGCTCGCGCGCCTGCACGGGCAGGCCCCGGCGCAGCGAGACCGCGCGGGTGCGGCGCTCTTCGAGGGGTGCGTCGTCGAGGAAGGTGTAGGGACGCCCGCTGAGGATCTCGTGAGCCATGGGCGAGGGCTCGGTGGTGTCCACGAAGTGGACGTCGACCTCGCCCTGCTCGATGGCGCCCACCAGCTCCTTCAGGCGGTCGGCGTCCATCGCCTCCGTCAGGCAGTCGTGCAGGGTCTGCCGCACCAGCGGGTGCTCGGGGATCTCCACCGGACCGGTGGCGTTCTCCTGGCACTGCACCAGGCCGGGAAAGACCGCCGCCATCAGATCGTCCGATTCCATGCGCTGGATCGCGGGCGGATTCCGGCGCCCACCGCGGAAGCGCAGGACCGCCAGGGAGCGGTTGAGGTTCCAGCGCCAACGTGCCGCGAACATTGGGGATTGGATGGCGGCCTTCTCCAGGGTGGCGTGCACCTGGGCCGACGCCAGGAAGCGGGCCGCGCTCTCCAGGGGGAAGCTGTGCTGCGGGCCCAGCGAGAGCACCACGGCATCGTCGTTGGCCGCCGCCTGCAGCTCGAAGTCGAAGCTCGCGCAGAACTTCTTGCGCAGCCCGAGCCCCAGCCCGCGATTGATGCGACCGCCGTAGGGCGAGTGCACGACCAGCTGCATGCCGCCCGACTCGTCGAAGAAGCGCTCGAAGACCAGACGGCGCTGGGTGGGCAGCGCCCCCAGCGCGACCCGCGATGCGTCGAGGTAGGCGACGATCTGCTGCGCGCCCTCGGGTGGCGTGTGGCACTCCTGCTCGACCCAGGCCCGGGCCCCGTCCCCGTCGCCCGACTCGAGGCGCCGTGCCACCTCTTCGCGCAGGGTGGATACCTCCGACGAGAGCTCCTCGGTGCGCGCCGGGGCCTCGCCCAGCCAGAAGGGCACCGTCGACGGCGCGCCTCCGGCATCGACCACCCGCACCACGCCCGGCTCCACGCGCCGGATCTTCCACGAGGTGCTGCCGAGCAGGAAGATGTCGCCCACCATCGACTCGATGGCGAAGTCCTCGCCGACGGTGCCGATGTAGGTGTCGTCGTGGCCCGCCACGACCCGGTAGTCGGCGGTCTCGGGAATGGCACCGCCGGAGGTGATGGCGGCGATGCGCGCGCCGCGACGCCCGCGCAGCACACCGTTGACCCGGTCGCGATGCAGGTAGGCGGCGCGTCGTCCGCGCCCGGTGGTGATGCCTTCGGCCAGCAGCTCGAGAACGTCGTCGTAGTCCCGGCGCGACAGCGACGCGAAGGGAGCCGCCCGTCGCACGTGGTCGAAGAGGTCGTCCTCGCTCCATTCCTCTGCCGCACAGGCTGCGACGATCTGCTGGGCCAGGATGTCGAGCGGACAGGACGGCGGGTGCAGGGCGTCGAGCCGACCGCGTGCGACGCCCCGCAGCAGCGCCGCACACTCCACCAGCTCGTCGCGGGTCATCGGGTAGAGACGGCCCTTGGGCGTTCCGCCGAGGAAGTGACCGGAGCGTCCGACCCGCTGGATGAAGGTGGCGAGGCTGCGCGGCGAGCCGATCTGGCAGACGAGCTCCACGGGGCCGATGTCGATGCCCAGCTCGAGGGACGCGGTGGCGACCAGGGCCGACAGCTCTCCCGCGCGGAGCTGCGCCTCCACCCGCAGGCGCCGCTCGCGGGACAGGCTCCCGTGGTGCGACGCCACCCGGGCGCCCGCACCGGGCTCGGCCCCGGGCTCCTGGGCCTGCGGCTCGAGCCGCTCGGCCAGCTCCCGCGCCAGCCGCTCGGCCATCCGCCGGGTGTTCACGAAGACCAGGGTCGTGTGGTGCCGACGCACGTGGCCCGCGATGGCGTCCAGCACCTCGGCCATCTGCTCGGTCGAGGCCACCGCCTCGAGCTCGCCGGCGGGCAGCTCGATCGCCAGGTCGAGCTCGCGCCGGTGGCCCTCGTCGACGACCACGCAGCGCGGACGGCCGTCGGGCTCCGAGCGGCCCTCTCCGGCGCCCACCAGAAGTCGGGAAACCGTCTCGATGGGGCGCTGGGTGGCGGACAGGCCGATGCGAGCCGGCCTCGTCTCGCACAGGGCCTCCAGCCGCTCGAGGGTCAGGGCCAGATGCGAGCCCCGCTTGTCGCGCGCTACGGCGTGGATCTCGTCGACGATCACCGTACGGACGCTCTTCAGCATCTCGCGGCTGCGCTCGGCGGTGACCAGCAGGTAGAGCGACTCCGGGGTCGTGACCAGGAGATGGGGCGGTCGCTTCAGCATGGCGGCGCGCTCGCTGCTCGGCGTGTCGCCGCTGCGAAGCGAGACCCGCAGCTCGGGTGCGGGCAGACCCAGCTCTCGGGCCACGTCCCGGATCTCCTCGAGTGGCGTCTGCAGGTTCTGCTGGACGTCGGCGGCCAGGGCCTTCAGGGGCGAGACGTAGACGACCTGCACCCCCGCACCTCCCGACGACGGCGGGGCGGCCGACGGGGCCGCGGCCGGCCCCGACCCGGCGAACATCTCGGACTGCATGCCGCCCAGGCGCTCGGTCTCGGCGCGGAAGATGCGATCGATGCTGACGAGGAACGCCGAGAGGGTCTTGCCCGACCCGGTGGGTGCCGCGATCAGGGTGTCCTCGCCCCGGGCGATGGCGGGCCAGCCGGAGCGCTGGGGCGGCGTCGGCCCGGCGGGAAAGCGTCGCTCGAACCAGGTCTGGATCGCCGGATGGAAGGAGGAGAGCGCATCCATCGTCCGGCCAAGCTAGCAGTGCGGCTAGCAGGGCGGCAGGCGATCGCCCATGCTGGGCTCCGGCCTGCTGCCAGGGCCTGGCACCAGGACCCGGCAACGAGACCTGATACCAGGACCTGACACCGAGGACAGGGAGGCCCGTCGTTGGAGATCGTGCTCATTCGTCATGCCCAGCCCGACTGGGAGCCCGGAGGCCGGGCCGTCGACGATCCGGGGCTGACGGCGCTGGGGCACGCCCAGGCCGAGCACACCGCCGAGATGCTGGCCGGCGAGCACTTCGACGCCTTCTACACGAGCCCCCTGCTCCGTGCGCGAGAGACCGCGAAGCCGATCGCGGCGACCCTGGGCGTCGAGCCGGAGACCCGCTCCTGGCTCCACGAGCTGAAGCTGCCCTCGATGGAGGGCTTCACCTCGGACCAGGTCCAGGCCTTCTTCCGCGAGGCGAACGCGCGCGAGCTCGAAGCCTGGTGGGACGGCATGCCCGGCGGCGAGAGCTTCCGCCACTTCTACGAGCGGGTCAGCGGTGGCGTCGAGAGTCTGCTGCAGGAGGATCATGCCCTCGGGATCCACGAGGTGTCGGGCCACCGGCTGTGGAAGGTGCCCGAGTCGAAGCGGATCCTGATCGTGGCCCACGAGGGCACCAACGCGGTGCTGATCTCGCACCTGCTCGGGATCGAGCCCGTTCCCTTCGCCTGGGTTCGCTTCTCGACCGCCTGGGCGGGGGTCTCCGTGGTCCACACCCTGGACGTCGCCGGCGGGCGCGTCTGGAGCGTCGAGTCCTTCAATCGCACGGCGCACCTGGCGCCCCTGCGTGCCCGCGACGACTGGAAGCGGGACGGCCGCACCCAGTCTTGAAGCGCGTCGTCTCACTGCTGCCGTCGGCCACCGAGATGGTCTTCGCCCTGGGCTGCGGCGATCGTCTGGTCGGACGCTCCCACGAATGCGACCACCCGGAGAGCGCGAGCGCCCTGCCCGTCTGCACGCGAGCGAGCTTCGAGGACGGGACCAGTCGCGAGATCGACGATCGGGTGACCTCGCGCCTGCAGCAGGGGCTGTCCCTCTACGAGGTGGATCTCGGCCGGCTGCGCGAGCTCGCTCCCGACCTCGTCCTCACCCAGGACCAGTGCCGGGTCTGTGCGGTCCACCGCTCGGAGCTCGAGGCCTCGCTCGACGAGTGGACCGGCCGCCGGGTCGAGATCGTGTCGCTGGCCCCGGCCCGCCTGGCCGACGTCTGGAGCGATCTGCAGCGGGTGGGCGAGGCGCTGGGCGTTGCCGAGACCGCCGGTCGGGTCGGGGCCCGGCTGGCGGACCGCGTCACCGAGCTCGGCGAACGAACGGGCGACGCGCGGCGCCCAGGGGTCGTTTGCCTCGAGTGGATCGAGCCGCTGATGGTCGCCGGCAACTGGGTTCCCGAGCTGGTGGCGGTGGCCGGCGGCAGGTCGCTGCTCGGCCGAACCGGGCAGCACTCTCCGCGAGTCGACTGGGCGGCTCTCCGCGCCTGCGATCCGGACGTGATCGTGGTGACGGCCTGCGGCTTCGACCTGCCGCGCACCCGTCGCGAGATGACCCCGCTGCTGGATCACCCGGAGTGGCCGGAGCTGCGCGCGGTGCAGACCGGCCGGGTCTTCCTCACCGATGGAAACGCCTACTTCAACCGCTCGGGACCCCGCCTGGTCGAGTCGGCGGAGATCCTGGCCGAGATCCTCCACCCGGAGCGCTGCTCCTTCGGCCACGAAGGCCGTGCTTTCGCGCGCCTGGCGCCGGTGGATGCCGGTTCCTGAGCGACCCCGCCGAACCGGCGGCGCCCCGCCGGCATCCCACAAGGGATCGGGAGCGACAGCCCCGTGCCAAGCAAGCGCCCCCCGGACCGCGCGGGGCTCGTCAGGGCCCGGCGGGGAGACTACTTTCCGTCCCCATTCGAAGGACCCACCTTTCGGCTGCGACCGGCTGCCCCACCCGCTAGCGGCCTCACAGGGAGAATCCCGTTGTCCGATTCGTCTTCTTCCGGCTCGTTGATCATCGCAGCCATCGTGATCGGCCTGGCCATCGTCACCGGCAGCTTCGTCATCAAGGGCTCGATCGACGGCAGCACGGCGCAGTTCGCCGCGGTCCTCGGCGAGATGAAGGAGGCCAACGCGAAGCTCGCGGCCGCACAGCCGGCCGCACCCCCCGCGCGGCCTTCCCGCCCCGGCCGCCCCGATCCCAGCAAGAAGTACGAGATCGCCATCGGCAAGGCGCCCACCAAGGGACCGGACGCGGCGCCCGTCAAGGTGGTGGAGTGGTCCGACTTCGAGTGCCCCTTCTGCCGACGCGTCGGGCCGACCCTGGCCCAGATCGAGGAGGAGTACGGCGACAAGGTGCAGATCGCCTTCAAGCACATGCCGCTGTCGATGCACCGGAGGGCCCGCCCCGCCCACGCCGCCGCGGAGGCCGCCGGCAACCAGGGCAAGTTCTGGGAGATGCACGACCTGATCTTCGGGGACCAGCGCGGCATGAGCGAGGCAAAGTACGTCGAGTACGCGACCCAGCTCGGGCTGGACGTCGACAAGTTCAAGAAGGACGTCGCCTCGGCCCAGGTCGAGGCGCGCATCTCGAGCGACATGGCCGAGGCCGCGAAGCTCGGCGTCACCGGCACGCCGGCCTTCTTCGTGAACGGCCGCTACCTCTCCGGCGCCCAGCCCTTCGCCCGCTTCAAGGCGCTGATCGACGAGGAGCTCGCCCAGAACTGAGGCCGGTGGCGAGCCCGCAGGGCTCGTTCGCGCACCCTCGACCCGGGCTGCACAAGCCGGGGGCGCCGCTGCTCTCCGAGCCGGCAGGGGCGGCTGCCGCGGTGTGCGCAGGTCGACCGGGCCGGGCGGATCGCTGCGCACCTGCAGTGGCGCAGCGCTTGCATTCCTACGGGTCCTCGTAGACCGCGGGGCCGAACCTGGCGTCGGCCCCGCCCGAGGACCCGCCGTGATCGATTCCCAGTCGCCCCCGAGATCCGTGCCCGAGGCCGAGCCGTGGCATTCGTTCCAGGCCGAGCACGCGACCCTCTCCATCCACGTCGAACACCTGGAGGCCAGGCTCGGCCCGGATCCCGGAGCGGGCACGGCCCCCGCCGGCGTCGACGAGCTGCTCTCGTCTCTCGAGGCCTTTCGAGAGCAGCTGCTCGCACACCTGTCGGCCGAGGAGCAGGACGGCCTGCTCGAACGCGCCGTCGAGGAGGCACCGCACTTCGACCATCGCGCTCGGGGGCTGCGCGGCGAGCACGATGTCCTGCGGGAGCTGCTGGAGACCCTGGTGGGCGAGGCGGCAGCGGGCCGTTGGCAACGGGTCCGGGTCGGCTTCGCGGAGTTCTGCGAGACCCTGCGCGACCACGAGGCTGCCGAGAACGAGCTCATGCAGCGCGCCTATCTCGAGGACGTCGGCGCGGGAGATTGAGAAGCCGGCGCGGCCGCCCGTCAGGCCGCCCAGCCCCGATTCTCGAGGCTTCCCTCCGTCAGTGCGAGAGCGCGGACGCAGTGGCGGAGCCACGGCGTCGGGGCGGCAAGGAAGTCGTCGTGGATCGCGTCGCAGAGGTGGTCCGTCGCCTCGATGGTCCAGGCCAGGGTCTTCTTCAGACCCTGCTGCTCGACGTCCCGGACGTCCATCTGCATCAGCCCCCCGCGCAGACGCTCGAGAACCGAGCGGGAGCGCCTGGGCAATCCGATGGGGTCGTGCTGGCACAGCAGGAAGAGCAGGCGACGCCCCTCGTCGAGGTTGTAGATGACCGATCGCGGGAGCGTGTGGTCGAAGAGCAGGAAGCGGATGACGGTCCGCATCCCCAGCGGGTGCATCCCGCTCAGGAAGAAGGGATCGTAGGCACAGCAACAGCGGAGGACGGCCAGGCAGCTCGCGGCCGCCTCCGCGTCACTGGCCTCGTGGCCATTGAGGGCAGCGTGTGCCCGCAGGATGCGGGCCGTCGAGCCCGCCCGCTCGAGCGCGCGGCCGAGCTTCATGAAGGTGAAGGGCTCGTCGTGGAGCATGGTCCCGAACGACACGCCGTGGAAGAGATAAGCGGACCGCGTGACGCGCTCGTAGAAGGCGCCCCGCTCGCGCTGGTAGAGCCGGCGCGAATCGGGACCCTTCAGCCACAGCCACAGGTCGTTGATCGCCTTCCAGGCCTCGAGGCTCATCGTCTCCCGGACCGTTCGCGCGTTCTCCCGTGCACCCCGCAGACTGCCGTAGAGCGAAGCGGGGTGCTCTTCGTCCCAGGTCAGGAACTCCTGCACGAGCTCGCCGTCGCAGTGGGCGTCCTCGCCGTACCGCTCCGCGAAGTCGTCCTCCCGACCGGTGAACTCCAGCAGCATCCGCCAGCGGTTCTGGATCGGGACCCCGGTGTCGATGTGGAGCGCGTGGTGCACGTCCAGCAGCCGCGCCAGGGTCTCCGTACGCTCGAGGTAGCGGGTGAGCCAGAAGCAGCCCTCTGCGACTCGGGAGATCATGCCTCGTCCTCCAGTACCCAGGTGTCCTTGGATCCGCCGCCCTGGCTCGAGTTGACGACATAGGAGCCCTTCACCAGGGCGACCCGCGTCAGCCCGCCGGGCATCACCCAGCTCCGGTCCCCCGTGACCACATAGGGACGCAGGTCGACGCGTCGCGCCTCGACGCCCGAACGCGTCCAGGTGGGGACGGTGGAGAGCTCGACGAGGGGCTGGGCGATGTAGTTGCGGGGAGCGGCCGCGATCTGCTCTCGGAAGCTCGCGATCTGCCTGCGACTCGCGCGGGGACCGACCAGCATCCCGTAGCCCCCGGCCTCGCCCACGGCCTTCACGACGAGCTTCTCGAGGTTCTCCAGGACGTAGCGTCGGTCGTCGTCGCGCTCGCAGATGTAGGTGTGCACCTGGCCGAGGATGGGCTCCTCGCCCAGATAGAAGCGGATCATCTCCGGCACGTAGGGGTAGATCGCCTTGTCGTCGGCCACGCCGTTGCCCACGCCGTTGACGAGCGCCACGTTGCCCGCCGCGTAGGCGCGGAGGAGCCCCGGCACGCCGATCACCGAATCCGGACGCAGGAACTCGGGGTCGAGGAAGTCGTCGTCGATGCGCCGGTAGATCACGTCCACCCGACGCGGGCCGCGCGTGGTGCGCGCGTAGACCCGATCTCCCTCGACGAACAGGTCGCTGCCGCGGACGAGGTCGCAGCCCATCCGCCGCGCCAGGAAGCCGTGCTCGAAGTAGGCCGAGTTCAGCGGGCCCGGGGTGAGGACCACCGCGTGCGGCTCGCCGTGCCTCGTGGGGGCCACGGCCTCCATGGCCTCGTAGAGACGGGTCGGGTAGTCCTCCACGCTCGCGACGCGACCGGCGCCGAACTCGGGCAGGACCCGCCGCATCATGACCCGGTTCTCGAGGACGTAGGAGACGCCGGAGGGCGTCCGCACGTTGTCCTCGAGGATCAGGAAGCGGCCGTCCGAGTCGCGGACGAGGTCGATGCCCGCGACGTGGATGTACACGCCGCCCGGCGGCTGGATCCCTCGCATGGCCGGCCGGAAGCCACTCGAGCTCTCCACCATGTCGCGCGGGACCCGCCCCTCGTGGAGGATCCGCTGGTCTCCGTACACGTCCCGGAGGAAGGCGTTGAGGGCCGCCACCCGCTGCACCAGTCCCCGTTCGACGCTCTCCCACTCGCTGCGGAGCACGATCCGCGGGATCAGATCGAACGGAAAGATGCGGTCGGGATCTCCCTGCCCCGTGGCATACACCGAGAAGGTGACCCCGCCGCGCAGGAAGTTGCTGCTGGCGAGCCGCTGGAGACGACGGAACTCGGGCCGACCGATCTCGCGCAGCGGCTCGATGGCGCTCGCGAGCGAGGGATGGGGTCGACCGGACGCGTCGAAGAACTCGTCGTAGGTGTCGGGCAGCGGCTGATAACCCGAGAAGGGATCGGAGCCCCTCGCGACCGGCGTCTCGGGCGCGGTCTCGGGCGCGGTCTCCGCCTCCGCAGGCCCGGGCTCGTCGTGGAGCGGCGGCGCCGTCACTGCATGACCTCGTCTCCGCTCTCGCCCGTACGGATCCGGATCGCGTCGTGGCACGGGCCCACGACGATGATCCCGTCCCCGATCTTGCCGGTGCGGCAGTGCTCGAGCAGCACGGCAGTCACCTTCTCGACGGCATCGTCCGGGACGACGATCTCCAGGCGGCTCTTCGGGATGAAGTCGCGAACGTACTCGGCGCCCCGATAGAGCTCCCCGCGTCCCCCCTGCCGACCGAAGCCCCGGACCTCGCCCACCGTCACGCCGGGAATTCCGATCTCGAGGAGCGCGTCCTTGACCGCGTCCAGGCGGAAGGGCTTGACGATGGCTTCGATCTTCTTCATCCGAGCTTCTCCCGAAGGCTCCGTGCCCTAGGGGGTCTGCGGAACGGCGTTGGACAGCGGCCCGCCGGCGGGCGCCGTGTCGAGGTCGTCGTCGATCTCGTACGCGCGCTGCCCGTGCTCGCCCAGGTCGAGTCCCTCCAGCTCCTCCGCCTCGGAGACGCGGAGACCCATCAACGCCTTCACGCCCGCGAAGAGGAGGCCCGCGCAGACCAGCGTGAAGGCCCCGTACGCGAGGACCCCGATCAGCTGCGTGCCGAGCGCGTGATCCGGGTTGGTCGAGAAGATGCCCACGGCCAGGGTTCCCCAGATGCCGCAGGTCAGGTGGACCGAGATGGCGCCCACGGGATCGTCGATGCGGATGCGATCGAAGAAGATCACCGAGCCCACCACGAGCACACCGGAGACGCCGCCGATCACGAGGGCCGTCAGCGGCACCATGACGTCGGCCCCGGCCGTGATCCCGACCAGGCCCGCCAGGATGCCGTTGAGCGACATGGACAGGTCGGGCTTCCCCGCCACGAGGGTGGAAGTCAGCATGGCGGCCAGGCAGCCGGCGGCGGCCGCGAGACAGGTGGTCACGAGGGTGAGGGAGGTGAGCTCGGGGTCGGCGGAGAGCACCGAACCGCCGTTGAATCCGAACCAGCCGAGCCACAGCAGGAAGACGCCGATGGTGACCAGCACCAGGTTGCTGGCGGGCAGAGGCGTCATGACACCCTTGTCGTCGTACTTTCCGAGACGGGGCCCCAGCAGGTAGGCGCCGACGAGCGCCCCCCAGCCGCCGACCGAATGCACCAGCGTGGAGCCGGCGAAGTCGTAGAAGCCCAGGGCGTCGAGCCACCCGCCGCCCCACTTCCAGGATCCGGCAATGGTGTAGACCAGCGCCACGAAGACCGTCGCGAACACCATGAAGGAGCCGAGCTTGATGCGCCCCGCCACGGCACCCGACACGATGGTCACGGCCGTGGCCGCGAACATCGCCTGGAAGAGGAAGTCGGTCCAGTACGTGTAGCCGCCGTCCGCGTACGCGACGGTGTTGCCGTCGGCTCCGGGCGTCAGTCCGAAGCCCGCGAAGCCGAAGAAGCCACCCAGCGAGAACTCACCCGGATACATCAGGTTGAAGCCGCACAGCCAGTAGGTGAGCAGGCCGACGCAGATCACGAAGACGTTCTTGAAGAGGATGTTGGCCGAGTGTCTCGACTGGGAGAGCCCGGATTCCACGCACGAGAAGCCCAGGTGCATGATGAAGACCAACCCGGCGCAGAGCATCATCCACAGGTTGTTGGCCGTGAACTGCCCGGGGCTGACCCCGTCGTCGGCCACCGCCACCGCCGGGCAGGCCAGCCCGATCATCACCACCGCCGCCGCGCACGTCGCAGGTCCCGTCATCTCTCTCTCCCGAATCGGCCGCACCCGCTCCCATTGCGGCGGCCCATGCAGGGGGAGGAGCAATTCGCGTGCCGAGTCGTTCGCATCGGGCGGGCGCGCCAGCCGGCCCGGCACCGATCCGATTCACTCCCACCTGCGCGCGATCCGGTGCACTCGGGTCGCCCGGGGAATACACGAGCGGGCAGCGGTAGCCCGGGGCCCCGCTGGCAATGTCGATCCCCTGGGCGGCGTCGCCCGAGAAGTGGGCAGGCGGATCACGGTGCGTGCGCGTTCCGGCAGACCTGCGCGACGAGCAGCGCAGCGTCGCCGGCCGGCACGGGAGACCGCGGGGCGGCCGGAGCCTCTACCGGCTCGCGCGCTCTTCCGGCGTCAGGTGGCCCATGCCGAGCTCCTTGCCGATCTCGTAGCGCATGTCGCGGGTGATGCCTTCGTCGATGGGGATGCCCGTCGCGTCCGCCACGCGGTCCACCACGTTGAACATCAGGATCACGCAGGCCGTGTCCCACACGCCGTCCGGCCCGACCGCCGCCGCCAGCGCGTCACGCGTGCGCGCGATGGCGCTCGCGTCGTCCGCCATCACCGCGTCGGTGTAGGCCAGCAGCGCGGCACCGTGGGTGACACCGGTTTCCGCCTCGGCGCCCGCCACGGCCGAGAGGTCGACTTCCTGCCCTGAGATCCCGCCGCTCGCACGGAGCAGGCTCGCGTGTGCGGTCGTTCAGTAGAAGCAGTCGTTCAGACTGGAGACCCGGGAGGCGACGAGCTCCATCTGAAGCCGGTCGAGGGCACGACCGGGGGTCTGGTAGCGGGGGTCGGCCACGTTCTCGAGCGCCATGTAGTGCGGCTCGGAGATGTCCTTCAGGTTCTCGACCTCCGCCGGGACGAGGCTCAGGGCGCGGCCGATCTGCGGAACGAACGGCATGTCGCCGTAGAGGGAACGCCACTCGTCTCCGGCGTCGTCGCCCCCCTCGTCGCGCGAAGGGATCTGCGGCACCCAGGCGCCCAGCACCCGCGCGCTCGCCGGGCGCTCCCGGGAGGGCTCGCCCCGCGCGGCCTCGGGCAGCCTGGGGGAGTCCACGCCGACCGCGCGCGCGAAGACGTCGAGCGCATTCAGCGTCACCGTCACACCGATCAGCTCGACGTAGTGCGCGTCGTCGAGCCCGCCCCCTTCGAGGACGCCTTCGTACCAGCTCTTCGAGAGCCGCCCCGGGTCGGTCACGACGCGGTGGATCACGTCCACGACTTCCGCCGGCAGCTCGTCCGGCCCGTCGTGGCGGCCCTGGACGGCTGCGGGCGAGAGCGCCGCCTTGCGCTCGCGGCACAGCTCGCAGTCACGGGCCGCGCGGGCAGCGGCGGCGATGGCCCGCCGCTCGACCCCGGTCCACCAGGTCCCCGCCCGCGTCAGCCGTCCCAGCAGCTTCGCGTGCAGCGCCTCGACCTCGGGGCGCACGGGAAGGCCGCAAGCTCGGTAGTCGGGGTGGGACATGCGCGGGCCTCCTCGGATTCGCCGACCGGGGCTCGCCGCCTCGGGCCGGCCTGGGCCGGCACCCTAGGCGGGCATCCAGTTGCCATGGAAGCCCAGGGGAACCCGCTCGTCGAGCCAGAGCCGCGCGAGGGGCTCGGCGTCGATCGCGCGCGCGTCCAGGACCTCGATCGCCGACCGGTCTTCGTTGGCGTCGTGGACGAGGTTCAGCACGAAGCCGTCGTCCTCCTCGGCATCGGCCGCGCGGGGGACGAAGATCGGCTCGCCGACCCAGCGCCCGGCCACCGGCTCCCGGTTCACCGAGGGCCCTCCCGTGCGGTCGTACTTGGTGATGCGTTGGAAGAGTCCGTCGGCTCCCTCCCGCGGCTCGGCGGTGGCCGCGTAGCCCCAGCGATTCTCGTGACCCACCAGGCGGTCGTCGATCCGGGGGAACTCCGCGGAGATGTCGGAGAGCTTGGTCTCCTTGCAGGCCCCCGAAGCGAGGTCGAACTCGTACAGGTAGGGGTGGGCGGCGAAGCCACCCGAATCCCCGCCCGCGCGGATCTCGACCAGGCTGTCGAGCAGGCCCTGGGGGTCCTCGTAGGTGCAGGCATCCATGAAGATCCGACCGTCCCGCTCGTAGGCGTTGCCCGGGTGGAACATGAAGCCGACCGAGGGTGCCTCGAACCACTGCACGGAGCTGCCCGGCTCGCGGCTTCGGATCCCGAACTGCTGCGGCCGGTCGTCCCGTCCCTTCACGGCATCGGCAAAGCGGCCGCCTTCGGCGAGCGGGCCCAGGTCGAAGTGCATGCTGCCGACGGGGAAGATCACGTAGTTCTCGGTGATCGCGAAGTCGTGCATCATCGAGGGCCAGGGCGCATCGTGGGCCTCGGCGAGAGAGACGCTGCCGTCGGGCTCGACGCAGTAGAGCTGGATGTAGGGCTCGACGGGCTGGTAGCCGTGGATCCACATCTGACCCGTGCGGCCGTCGATCTTGGGATGGGCGGTCGTCGCGGAGCCGAGCATCCTCCCGTCGTAGTCCCAGAAGCCCTTCGATTCGAGGGTGCTCGGGTCCATCTCGAAGGGCGGCGCGTTCTCGACCAGCGCGAAGAGGCGGCCCGCGTGGGGGACGACGTTGGTGTTCGCCGAAGCCGACGGCGGCGGGGACTCGATCTCGCGCTCGCTCGGAAGGTTCAGTCCGCCCAGGTAGACGCCTTCCTGCTGCTCGCGCAGGAAGCTGTCGGTGCGCGCGAAGCGACCCCGGTAGGAGGCGCGGCCGTCCTCGAAGCGGAACGCGTGGATGAGGCCGTCGCCGTCGAAGAGGTGCAGGCCCGCCGCGCCACCCGCGGGAGCGACCTTCTGGTTGGGACCGTTGCGGTAGAGGGTTCCGTTCAGCTCGCGGGGGATCTCGCCCTCGACCTTCGAGATCGCATAGTCGGACTCGACGGGATTCGGGCGCAGGACGCTGGCGAAGAGCTCGTTGGCGTTCCTGGAGTCGGTGGTCTCGGTCATGGGGATGTCTCCGTGTCTCGGGGTGGGGTCAGTGGGTGCGCCGGGATCGCAGCTCGGGCCGGGTAGCACCGAGCTCGCGCTCGACGAAGGCCTCGACCAGCTCCTCGACGCCGCGGCCGAGTTGCAGCTTGCCCGCCAGATGGAGGGCGACGATGCCGTGCATTCCGGACCACAGCAGGTGGGCGAGAAGCTCGGGATCGCCTTCGAGAACGCCGGCGTCGACGGCTTCTTCGACGGCGCGGTACATCACGTGCCAGCTGCGCAGGTCTTCCTTGCGAGGCGGGCGCTCGCCGCGGTCCAGCTCGAACATGATCCGGTAGGCGGGCCGCTGCTCCAACGCGAAGCCCGCGTAGGCGCGGGCCAGCGCGCGCAGGCGCGCGTCCGGCTCGTGGACCCCCTCGATCGACGCCTCGAGGGCATCCGCGAAGAGCTGCGCGGCGAGGCTGGCGACCGCATCGAAGATGGCGGCCTTGTTCTCGAAGTAGCGGTAGGGGGTCATGGGGCTGCAGCCCAGCCCCGTCGCCAGCGCACGCATCGTGACCCCTTCGTAGCCGTGCTCGGCGAAGAGCTCCATGGCCTTTGCGCAGAGCGCGTCCCGGAAGTCCTCGACCTGGGCATGAGAGAGGGCTGCACGCGGCACAGTGGGTGTATACAGCGTAAATTTTACACCGTCAAGGGGCTGTCGGCGGCGTCGAGGTGCCACTAGAGTGCGTCACGTGTCCCCCCGGCTCCTGCCCTCCGCCGCCCTCCTCTTCGCCGGCAGCTGCCTGCTCCCGCTTCCGGCCGAGGCGGTCTCGTGCCCGAACTACATCAACATCCTCGATCCCGACAAGTGCAACCAGGACGGCTTCTGCGGTTGGTTCGAC
>JANQSB010000561.1 GCA_028284295.1 Myxococcota bacterium
AGGTGATCCGCTTCGTCGGCTTCTTCGCCGGCGCCATCGTGTTGCTGGGGGTCGGCGCCTACGACGATCGCTTCGGGCTGGACGCCAAGGTCAAGCTGGTCTTCCAGGTGGCCGCCGCGACGATCGCCTTCTGGGCGGGCTTCCGTCTCGACTTCCTGACGGAGCCGGTCTTCCACACCACCTTCGAGCTGCCGCTCTGGCTCGCCTTCCCGGCCACCCTGCTGTGGATCACCGCCGTCACGAACGCCATGAACCTGATGGACGGCCTGGACGGCCTGGCCACCGGACTCGGCGCGATCATCGCGACCACCCTGACCCTGATCTGCTGGGAGTCGGGCCAGCCCCTGGGCGTGATCCTGGGCGTGGCCCTGGTCGGCGCACAGCTCGGCTTCCTGCCCTTCAACTTCCCGCCCGGTCGCATCTTCCTCGGTGACACCGGGGCCTACTTCATCGGCTATGCGATCTCGGTGCTGGCGCTTTCGGGCTACCGCAAGGCGGCGCTGCTCACCTTCATCGTTCCCCTGATGGCGTTGGCGGTTCCCTTCCTGGACACGGCCCTCTCGGTGTTCCGCCGTTTCCGGGGTCGGCAGCGCATCATGGGCGCCGACCGCATGCACGTGCACCACCATCTGCTGAAGGTCTCGGGGGGCAGTCAACGCGATGCGGTGCTCTCCCTCTACTTCCTGACGGCCTGCTTCTGTGTGATCGCGGTGGCCTTCCGCTCGGTGGAGGGGATCTGGGCCATCGCGCTCCTCGTCGCCGTGATCCTGCTGACCCTGCGCCTGCTTCGGAATCTGGGCCTCCTGGCCCCGCGAGACGAGCCCCCGTCACCGGCGGCCGGAGAACCTGCGCAGGGAGAGGGGCGTTGAGCCGCGCCGAGCGCATCCTGGTGACCGGCGCGGCCGGCTTCATCGGGTCCACCCTGGTCGACCGACTGCTCGAGCAGGGGCGGACGGTGGTGGGTCTCGACTCCTTCGACCCCTTCTACGCCGAGTCCGAGAAGCGAGCCAACCTCGCCGGGGCCACGGCCTCGGCTTCCTTCCGCCTCGTGGAGGCGGACATCCGCGACGCGGCCCGCATGGACGCCGTGCTCTCCGAGGGCTTCGACGCCGTGGTGCACCTGGCGGCGCTGGCCGGGGTGCGACCCAGCCTGGAGCGTCCGGCCGCCTACGCCGACGTCAACGTGAACGGAAGCGCGGTGCTGTTCGAGAGTGCGGTGCGCCACGACATGCCGACCTTCGTCTTCGCCTCGTCGTCCTCCGTGTACGGCGAGCGCGAGTCCGGCCCCTTCCTCGAGAGCGACCGGGTCGACCATCCCATCTCGCCCTACGCGGCGACGAAGAAGGCGGGCGAGCTGGTCGCGCACAGCTTCCACAGCGCCCACGGCCTCGACGTCACCTGCGTTCGCTTCTTCACGGCCTACGGGCCGAGGCAGCGACCCGACCTCGCGATCCGCCGCTTCGCGGAGCGCATGCGGGCGGGCTCGCCGATCCCCATCTATGGGGACGGCAGTGCGGTGCGAGACTTCACCTACGTGGACGACGTCGTCGACGGCCTGGTGCGGGCGGTCGATCGGCCGCTCGGCTACGCGGTGCTCAACTTCGGCGCGGGTCGCGCCGTCTCGGTGCTCCAGATGGTCGACGAGCTGGAGCGGGCCCTCGGCGTGGAGGCCAAGCGGGAGTTCCAGGACCCGCAGGTCGGAGACGTTCCGCGCACCCTGGCCGACGTGAGCGCCGCCCGGGAGGCTCTGGGCTACGACCCCCGGATCGGCTTCGAGGAGGGGATCTCCCGCTTCGTCGCCTGGCTGGAAGGGCGAGGCTGAGATGGCGCCGCCCGGACGTCTCGCGCTCGTCACCGGGGGTGCTGGCTTCATCGGAGCCCGGCTCTCGCAGGCCCTCGTCGAATCCGGCTGGGGCGTCCGGGTGCTCGACGACGAGTCCACCGGTCGGGCGGAGCGCCTGCACGCCGTCGCCGATCGCGTCGAGTGGCTGCGCGCCGACCTCTGCGACGAGCGGGCCCTGGACCGCGCGGCTGCCGGAGCGCAGTGCGTCTTCCACCTGGCGGCGATCGCCTCGGTGCCCCGGAGCGTCGCCGAGCCCCTGGAGACCCAGCGCGTCAACCTGCAGGGAAGCCTGCGTGTTCTCGAGGCGGCGCGGCGACACGGGGCTCGGCGCGTCGTGTTCGCCAGCTCGTCGGCGGTCTACGGAGAGGGATCCGGCCGACCGTCGAGGGAAGAGGACGCCCCCGAGCCGCTCTCGCCCTACGCGCTGCAGAAGCTCTCCGCCGAGCACTACCTGCGACTCTACGACCGGCTGCACGGGATCGAGACCGTCAGCTTGCGCCTCTTCAACGTCTACGGCCCCGGACAGGATCCGCGCTCGGGCTATGCGGCCGTGATTCCCTCCTTTCTCGACGCGGGGCTGAGGGGCCGACCGCTCCGGGTCCACGGTCGCGGAGAGCAGACCCGCGACTTCGTCTACGTGGGCGACGTCGTGCAGGCGCTGCAGATCGCGGCCGATGCGCCGGGGATCTCGGGCCGATGCT
>JANQSB010000575.1 GCA_028284295.1 Myxococcota bacterium
GGCATCGATGGCGTCGGGTCCCGCCTCGACGACGTGGCGAACCACGTCCTCCCGACACAGATCCGCGCCCGCCCGCATGGTGTCGGCGACGTGGGCCTCGAAGCTGTCGTCGGGATCGAGGACGGCGGCGATCCCGCCCTGGGCCCAGCCGGTCGCCGAGTCGGGGCCGCGGCGCTTGGTGACGAGGCCGACGCTGCCGTGCTCGGCTACCCGGAGGGAGTAGAAGAGGCCAGCGATACCGCTTCCCACCACGAGGAAGTCGAAATGGTGCGTTTCCGTCACCCAATGTCCTTCGCTTCCACCCGGCGACCCGGGGTCCTGCCCGGAAGTCCTGCCCTGTGGACGAGTTTAGGGACTGGCGAGATCGGCCCGCAATCAGAGGGATCCCTAAACGTAGGGCATCCCCCTCGGGACTGGACTACCGTGGGGGCGTGATGCGACCGACGGGGGTGAGGGTCGTCACGCTAAACGTCGGGTCGAGCCCTGCCGACCCGTAGGGTGGGGCGTCCGGTCGTCTCGCTCTTCGCGAGCCGGCAGCCGGGACTCCCCGCGTGTGGGAAGATAGGAACCGGATGCTTCGATTCATGATCGGATTCGCGGGACTGGGGCTGCTGATTGCCGCCTCGGGTGCCTCTGCGTCCGTCTACCGATACGTCGATGATCGCGGTGTCGTGCACTTCACCGACCGGCCGCGGGATTCGCGCTACAAGTGGCATCCGACGAGCCCGCAGACCGTCGAGCTGCGGGAGAGCAAGCGGCGCAAGCTGCCGCGCGGCGACCAGTACGACCAGCTCATCCTGCGCTCGGCCCGGGATCACCGCGTGGAGCCCGCTCTGGTCAAGGCGGTGATCGCCGCCGAGTCCAACTTCAAGTCGCGGGCGGTGTCGCGCGTCGGCGCGCAGGGCCTGATGCAGCTGATGCCCAAGACGGCTCGCTACCTCGGCGTACGCAACCCCTTCCATCCCGGAGAGAACGTGGACGGGGGCACGCGCTACCTGCGCGAGATGCTCGACCGCTACGGAGACCTGAAGCACGCCCTGGCGGCCTACAACGCGGGTCCGGAGGCCGTCGACCGCTACCAGGGCATCCCTCCGTATCCCGAGACCCTGGATTACGTGTCGCGAGTTCTGAACTACTATCGCGGCTACAACGCTCAGTTCCGCCGTCGTGTCCCCCGGACGGCCGGACCCTCCCGCTGAGCGGAGGATCGCCGTCGTGAGCGAAGCGGGCACGCTGGGGGCTCCTGCCGCCTCGAGCCGTACGAAATCCGAGGTCGGTGCCGGAGCTGCCTTGCCCTTCCACACCGAGCGCTTCTGGAACCTGCCGAACACGATCACGATGCTCCGCATCGCCATCGTGCCCACGCTCTTCTTCATTCCCTTCGCCCCCTCGAAGACCGGCAGCGCGGTGATGGCCTGGCTCTTCATCGTCGCTGCGAGCTCGGACCTGCTGGACGGCTACCTGGCCCGGCGCTGGAACGAGGTGACCCGCGTGGGCAAGCTGCTCGACCCGCTTGCCGACAAGCTGCTCATCACCACGGCTCTCGTCATGATGATGGTGGCGGGGCGCCTGGAGGGCTTCTGGGCCGGCCTGATGGTGGTCGTGATCCTGGGCCGCGAGCTCGCCGTCACGGGCCTGCGGGGCATTGCCTCCAGCCAGGGGCAGGTGGTGGCCGCGAGCTGGCAGGGCAAGCTGAAGGCGGTGACCCAGAATGTCGCCGTGGGGGCGCTGCTCTTCCACCACGAGACCCTGGGCCTGCCCGCTCACGAGATCGGGATGACACTCCTGGCCATCGCAGCGGCACTCACCCTGTGGTCGGGATACGTGTACTTCGCGGCATACTTCCGCAGCCCGGCCGCGGACGAGGCCTGAACCCCCCGGGCGTGGGCGGCGTCCGAGTATCCGAGTCGGCAACCCGCCGGTAGACCACCGGCAGCCCGCCAGCGCCACAGGCCCAGAGAAGCTTCCCAGCCGCCAACCCCCCAGCTCGTACATCCCCGGAGAGCCCCCAGCATGAGTCGCCTCGAAGATCTGCGCGAGAGGATCGCATCCCGGGACGCCCGCATCGGCGTCATCGGCCAGGGCTACGTGGGTCTGCCCCTGGCCGTCGAGTTCGCCAAGGCGGGCTTCCACGTCACCGGCCTCGACATCGACGCCGAGAAGATCCGGTCGCTCCAGGCCGGCAGCTCCTACATCGAGGACGTGCCGTCGGAGGACGTCGCCCGGGAGCTCGAAGCCGGGCGCTTCCACGCCACCAGCGACTTCGCCGAGCTCACCCGTCTCGACGTCATCAACATCTGCGTCCCCACGCCCCTGACCCGCACCAAGGACCCGGACGTCTCCCACATGGCGAAGGCCGTCGAGGAGATCCGCAGGCGCCTGCGCAGCGGGCAGCTCGTCGTGCTGGGCTCGACCACCTACCCGGGCACCACGCACGACCTCTTCGTGCCGATGCTCGAGGAGTCGGGCCTCTCGGTCGGCACCGACTTCGCGCTGGCCTTCTCGCCCGAGCGCATCGACCCGGCCAACAAGAACTTCGCGGTGCGCGAGGTCCCCAAGGTGGTGGGCGGCGAGACGCCGCTCTGCACCGAGCTCGCCGCCGCCGTCTTCGAGACGATCTTCGACCAGGTGGTGCCGGTCACCTCGAGCCAGAGCGCGGAAATGGTGAAGCTGCTCGAGAACACCTTCCGGGCGATCAACATCGGGCTGGTGAACGAGGTGGCGCTGATGTGCGAGCGCCTCGGTCTGGACGTGTGGGAGGTGATCGACGCCGCGGCCACCAAGCCCTACGGCTTCATGAAGTTCCAGCCCGGTCCGGGCCTCGGCGGCCACTGCATCCCGGTGGACCCCAGCTACCTGTCCTGGAAGATGAAGAGCCTCAACTTCCCGGCCCGCTTCATCGACCTGGCCACCGACATCAACGGACGCATGCCGGAGCACGTGGCCGACCGCGTGACCGACCTGCTCAACGAGGACCGGCTGGCGGTGAACGGCGCCAACGTGTTGATCCTGGGTGTCGCGTACAAGAAGGACGTGGGCGACATGCGCGAGTCACCCGCCCTCGACGTCATCAAGCTGCTGGCGGAGAAGGGCGCCTCGATCACCTACCACGATCCCTACGTTCGCGAGTGCGCGGTCGAGGGGCGCGTCTACAAGAACACCGACCTCAGCGACGAGGCGGTGGGCGCCGCCGACCTGGTGGTGATCCTGACCGATCACTCCGCGATCGACTACGAGGCCCTGTGCGCCCGGGCGCACCGCGTCTTCGACACCCGCAATGCGACGGCGAGCGTGACGGCCAACCGGGAGAAGATCACCAAGCTGTGAGACCGGGCCCGCGCCCGAACGCGCCCGGCGAACGCGAAGCCGTCGCCCCCCGGGACCACCCTTGACGCAGCCCGCGGGGTTCCTTAAACCCTGTTGCCCGCCGTCTCGACGGCGCCATTTCCAGGCACGAGTAGCTCAGCTGGTAGAGCATCACGTTGCCAACGTGAGGGTCGCCGGTTCGAATCCGGTCTCGCGCTCCACACCACTTGCTAGTTCAGGCACTTACGAGCCTCCTCCGGGGAGGTGGACGGTAGGTGGACGGTCACGACTCCGCGTCCTCTTCGACCGGGAGGGCGATCGCGTGCTCGACGGCACGCTGCTGCCGGTTTGCGATGTCCGTGTAGCGAATCCGGAAT
>JANQSB010000594.1 GCA_028284295.1 Myxococcota bacterium
CGAAGCGGACCGGAAGGAGCTCGAGGCCCTGTCGGACGAGATCCGCAACCTGGCGACCCGGGCCCGGGAGGGGAAGCTCACGCCGAAGGAGTACCAGGGGGGCAGCTTCACCGTCTCGAACCTGGGCATGTTCGGCGTCGACAGCGTGTATCCCATCATCAATCCGCCCCAGAGCTGCATCCTCGGGGTGGGCGCGGGCAGCGAGCGTCCCGTAGTGCGGGACGGACAGCTCGCGGTCGGACATCTCATGACCCTCACCCTCTCGGCCGACCATCGCGCCGTCGACGGTGCGGTCGGCGCGCAGCTGCTCGCAGCCATCAAGCGCCGGGTCGAAGATCCGCTCGAGATGCTCCTGTAGCCGCGCCCGTTCGAGGGGGCGGCGCTTCGAGCGGCCGGAACCCGCTCGCGCGGGGCCACCCCGGCGTATGCCAGCTCGTCCCGGACGCGCTGCGAACCCAGGCCTCGGCCCCGTATCCCGCCACGACCTCCCGTCCTTCGTCTTCGTCGAGCACCAACAGCGCCGTGCTCAGGACCTCGGCGTCCGTCGCCGAGTCGGCGACCACCAGGGCCAGCCTCCGCTCGCGCAGGGCCATTCCGCTGCGCGGGTCGACCACGTGGCCGTAGCGGACGCCCTCGATCCACGAGGACTGCGACAGGCTGGAGGACATCGACAAGGCCTGGTCGCGCAGCTCGACCATGCCCAGCCAGTCGCCGTCGTCCGACTGGATGGCCAGCCGCCAGTTCTGGCCCCCGGCCCACAGGCTGCTTCGGCCGAAGCTCAGGAGAGCCCGCGGGACGCGATCTGCGCGCAGGAGCTCGACCGCCCGATCGAGCGCCACCCCCTTCGCGAGGCCACCGAGGTCGACCGACATGCCGGGCCGGGCAAGCGCGGCGCGGCCCTCGGGCTCGAACACGATGGGACCCCCGACTCTCGCGAGCGCGGCCTGGATCTCGTCCGTGGACGGGGCCCGGTCCCGCTCTGCCGCGTCGATCCACAGGAGTACGAGGGGTCCGACGGTGACGTCGAAGGCACCCGACGTTCGCTCGCGCGCGCGCACGGCCTGCCGCAGCATCGCTTCCAGCCGGGGATCGACAGGCTCGGCACCCTCCCCGGCCCGCGCGTTCAGCCGGACCAGCGCACCGTCCGGATCGAAGCGACTCGCCAGCGACTCCAGCGCGGCCACCTCGTCGAAGATCTCTCGCAGCAGCTCCCGACTTTCCAGGACCCGCTCCGCGGGCACGAGGAGGGACACGTCGAGCACCGTGCCCATCAACAGACGCCCGTCCTCGACCGGAACGAGGCCCGGCGTCGTGCAGGCCATGCCCGCGGCCGCCGCCCCGAGCAGCGCGGCGCGCAGCGAAGCGCGGGCCCGGGACTTCGGCCCGGCCCGTCTCAAGGGAGCGGCGACTCCTCGTCGTCCAGGTCCCAGTCCTCGTCCTCGAAGCCCTGGTAGTTCTCCTGGCTTCCGGAGAAGACCGACCACACCGAGACGACGATCAGCACCGCCAGGCTGGTCTGCAGCAGCAGGAAGCCGGCGACCTTCACGACGGCGAAGGACTCGCCGCCATAGCGGACCATCCAGCTCGCGCCTTCGTCCAGCAGGCCCGCGAAGAAGGGGACCGAGATCAGCCATGCCTTCAGGCGCCCCGAGAGGGGCACGAAGAGCATCAGGTGGGTCATGACCAGCAGGAGCATGCCGAATGCGAAGAGGTGGAAGTGCGAGACCTCCAGCAGGCCCTGGTAGGTGCGCGGCGAGGTGAACTGCTCCGGATCGCCCAGGTAGTAGGCGACGACCGAGGAGGGCGCGAGGCTCATCTTGTTGAAGTAGAGCGCGGCGTTGGTCGCCCACAAGAGCCCGACGTACACGGCGTAGAGCAGCACGATGACCTGGAGCAGTCGGTTCCTCGACCACTCTCCGGTGACGACGAAGCGCAAGGATCAGGGCTCCCGGTCTTCCGGGCCGACCGAGTCCGGCCCGACGAGCACGGCATGGTAGGCCAGCGCCCGCCGGACGCTGTCGGTCGCGACGCGAGTCGAGAGGGTGGCGTTCACCACCCCGTGCACGTCGTCACCCACCCGGAGTCGACGCCCCCGGCCCACCCCGTCGAACTGCTGGTACCACTTGTCGGCGGGCAGGTAGTCGAGGGGCTCGTGGAAGGCCAGCATGCGCACGCTTCGCACCTCGCCGGCCGGGGTCCAGACCACCATCAGGGCCGATGGATGCGTGCGCACGGTGTGGACGTCGATGTGCGCGTAGCCCTGGACCGAACCGTTCTTCCAGGCCGTGAAGATCGTGACCAGCTTGCGGTCGATCTTCGCGCGCGCGGTCTCCTCGATGCGCGCCACCTGGGCGGGCTTCAGGATGAAGGTCTGCTTCTCGATCCGCTCCGCTTCGGGGAAGGCCATTTGCAGGGCCTCCTTCCGGGAGTGGAAGACCTTCGCTCCGGCCACCGGAGCGATCCACGTCAGCAGGGCGAGCGCCAGGAGGACCGCGCTAGAAGACGAAGCCGATGCTTGCCTGCACCTCATCCGCAAGGGATCCCCGTCTGGCATCGAAGTCACGATAGTCGAACTTGATCACCACCTGGGGGATCGGCTTGTAGCTGAACCCGTACACGTACAGGTCGTACTCGCGCGATCGGTCCTTCGCGAAGTCGCTCGCCACCCGGTACTGGGTATTCAGGTGCTCGAAGCGGAAGAAGGGCTCCAGGGAGTGGGTGGTGTCGACGAAATTCAGGACGTTGTAGCCGACCTCCGCGTATCCACCAATCATCTGGCGCGCGATGGAGCTGCCGTCCCCGAAGCCCAGGACCCGGCTCAGCTCGCCCGCGTCGTCGATGAAGGAGTGCGCCCACAGGCCGCGGATGCTGAACCCATGGCCCCGATACTGGACGTGGAACTCGTAGATGTGGGTGAAGGCATCGGGAACCATGAAGTTCTCGGTGACGCCCGGGCTCACCTCGAGATCGCGGTTCTGGTTCTGCCCGGAGTTGCCCGCATAGACGGATCCGCCGACGAGCAGCCCCGGCAGGAGGTCGCCGGCCTCGTAGTCGACGCGGCCGACGAAGGCGAAGTGGTCCGAGAGTGCCTCGCTTCCCTTCTGACGACCACCGCGCAGACCGTTGTCGCGGAAGCCCGTACCGTCGAAGCCGTTCACCCCGTAGGTGCGGTAGTGGATGTCGCCGCCCCCTCCCAGGTCGAAGGTGCCGAAGATCCCCAGGCCGTTCTCGCGCCAGGTGCTCGGCAGGATGCGTCGCTCCACCTCGGGCCGTTCGGCACCGAAGTAGAAGGGCGGCTCGTGGACCTCGTTGATGAAGCCCATCGGGATCAGCAGGAGGCCCGAGCGGATGTTGAACATGTCGTGGAGCAGGAAGTCGATGGTCAGGAACTCCAGCGACACGGACCCGCTGCCGCTGGTGCTGCCGTGCTCGACCTCGACCTCGGAGTTCATCACCAGCCAGTCGTTGTACTTGTAGCCGGTGTAGAGGACGAAGCGCAGGGCGTCGAAGATGTTGGTCTGGTCTTCCTTGTTGTTCACGAAGCCGCGAAAGCGCACGTCGCCGTAGCCGCCGATGGAGAGACCGCGGTCGCGACGGTAGACCTTGGACGCCGCCGGACCGAGACCCGAGAAGCCGTCGTCGATGGTGATGTCCTCGACGGGCACGGCCTCCTCCGCCTGCATGTCGGCGATCTCCTCGGCGAGGATGCGGATCTTCTCCTCGAGCTCCTCCAGCGTCGTCCGTCCCGGCTCGTCGACCGGGTCCGTCGCACTCGGACCCGACTCCGCCGTCTCGGCAGCGGCTTCCTCGGACTGCGCTTCGGCGCCCCCCGCGAGTGCGACCATCGTTGCAGACGCCGCGGCCGCGATCCGCGCTGCCTTCCAGCTCATCGTGTTCTCCCGCCCCTCGTCCACGACCCGGGCAGCTGCAGGGTCGATCGAGGGCTTGTTATTGAAAAAGAATTTCAATTTCGACCGGTCGGAGTTCTAACGAAAGTGGTTTTCACTTTCAACGAGAGAGCAGACTTCGAGAATCACTAGCGATTCCGGTTACTTCACAGCGAGTCGCTTCTTGGAGCCACGCCAGAAGAACCGCTCCCGGCGCAGCCCTCGTCCCTCAACGTGCGAATCCGGGCTTCCGATGAGACGGGGACACCTCCTCCACGGAGAGCCCCGCCATGGAATTCATCCAGGCCATCGCCGCCTTCATCCTCGTCCTCGCGATCGCCGGCGCCGTCGTACAGGTGATCTTCTCCTATTCGCTCCAGGTGATCGCCGAGAAGAACGAGCTGCCGGAGTTCGCTTCCTTCATCGCCTGGCTGCCGCTACTGCAGCTCTACCCGTACATCAAGGTGGGCGGGGGGAACTTCAAGCTCTTCGCGCTCGTCGGGATCGGCGGCACCATCGGCGTCGCCGTCCTGGCGGGGGTGGGCGCCGCGGTGATGGGAGAAGCCGGTGGACTCGTCGCCGGCCTGGTGGTCGCGGCATTCGCGATCGCGGCCATCGTCTACTTCGCCCGGATCGCGATGGGCACCGCCGAGCGGCGCGGGCTCTCGAAGTGGTTCGGCCTGCTCACCTTCGTGCCGATCGCGAACTTCTTCGTCTACCCCTACATCGCCTTTCACGACGGCTTCCGCCCGCCGAACAAGATCGGTCTGGTCCTGGGACTGCTGCTGGCCTTCGGACCGCTGCCCGGTCAGGTGGCGATGGTGAACCAGATCGCGAGCCAGACCCAGGAGATGGCCGAGACCGACCTCGGCGACGGGGTCACCCTCGAGCAGGCTCTGGGCGGTCTGGGGACGGCGATGGAGATCGGCACCCAGCTCGCGATGCTCGAGGAGATGGATCCCACGCAGCCCGAGCAGGCTCGCATGATGCGCGACAGCCTGGCGGAGCTGCGGACCAAGCTCGACGAGAGCCGCACGATCCTCGGCGAGGAAGCCGCGGCCGAGCTCGAGACCGCGCTCTCGAGGCAGCAGCAGCGACTGACGGGCCCGCCGGGCCAACCCGGCCAGGCGAGCCCGATGCAGGCTTCGGCGCCGAACCCTGTGGTCCCCGCCCCGGAGAACTTCCGCGCCCCTCCGACCCTCTCGGTCAGGCCGCCCCTGACCGACGGACTGGCCCGCAACGGCGATCGGGGCTTCGCGATTCCCATCTCACCGGAGTGCCCACCCGGCACGGCCGCCCAGGGCGCCGTGCCCCCGAACGGCACCCGTGAGTGGTGCGAGAAGGTGGGTATGGACGCGGGCATCAAGCACGGCTGGATGACCGAGTACTACGAGAACGGCGAGCCCAAGACCGCCGGCGAGTACCGCGACGGCCTGCGGGTTGGCGTCTGGTCGCGCTTCTACGACGACGGGACCCTGCGGGTCCAGGCGCAGTTCGAGGACGGGCTCCAGCACGGCGTGCTGCTCTCGTGGAACCCGGACGGAAGCCTCGCCTACGAGAAGCACTTCGACCGAGGCGCACCGGCCTCCCGCTGACACTCGGCTCCGGCTCGGCGCTACAAGACGAGCCGCAATCGCAGCCCCCCGCTCAGGCGCGTGTCGGTGCCGCTGTCCGCGGGCTTGATGATCCACTGCAGGAGCGGAGTCAGTTCCAAGCGGTTGGTCAACTGGAGGCGATAGAGCGCCTCGAACCCGAACTGGTCGTCCTTCCCCTGACCTCCGTCCGGCTCGCCCCAGCTGAAGCCGAGGCCGACGAGGTCGTGGGAGAAGCCGAAGGGTTGGCGTAGCACCAGGCCCGTGGAGAGATTCTGGCGCAGGGGCGCGCGGCGGCCGACCCGACGAGACCAGTAGAAGAAGAGCGCGAAGTCATCGCCGAGGTCCTGGTCGATGGAGATGGCGCCACCCATCGCCGACTTGCTCTCGGGCCCGCCGCGGCCCTTGGAGTCGGCGCGATACCAGGAGCCGCGATAGTTGCCCTCGCCGAGCCCCTCGATCTCGGTCTCGAAGCCGAACTCGAGCGCGTAGCTGTAGCGGCCGTTGTCGATGCTGTCGAAGTCGATGCTCTTGTTCCTGGCGTCGCCGTCGACCCAGAGTCCCGACAGGTAGGCCGGGCCGACGCGGAACTCGCCGTAGGCGCCGAGCGCGGCGTCGTCGTGAAGCGTGAAGACGGGGTCGATGGCCAGGGTTCCCAGATTGAAGAGGATGCGGTCGTCGAAGAGGTAGCGGTTGACGGCGATGAAGGAATTCGGGTCGAGCTTGCCCACCGCAACCAGCCCCCAATCGCCCGGCAGGTTCTGCTCCCACCACAGGAAGCCGATCTCGTTGCGCTCGTCGTTGCTGCCCGTGTCGAGATCGTTGAGTGGCCAGGCCGAGCCCATTGCCGCCTGGTACTCGTTGCTGCGGTTGTCGCCCAAAGTCATGGTTCGCAGGAACCAGAACGCCAGTTTCCCGTCGCCGACGGAGTCACTCTCCAGCAGCTTCCACTCCCCCAGCAGCTCCCATCGGTCACCGATGAAGGTGCGGCTCTGCTCCTGGGAGCCCGCCTGGAACTGGTTGCTGTAGGCGACGAAGAAGTCGAGGCCCCACTCGTCGACGAGCCGGTTCTTGTAGTTCTCCCAGGGAGCGAACCTCTCCTCGATCCAGTCCCAGCGAAAGTGCGCGTCTCGTGTCTCTACGTCCCGTTGGATCTGGATCTGCTCCAACCGCGCGCTGTCCGGCCGCCGATGAGGAGCCTCCCTTTCCGGCGTGGGCTCTGCAGCAGAGGACGGATTCGCACTCGCCAGGCCGAGCGCGAGCAGGACGGCGATGCTGCCGACGAAGAACCGCACACTCGAAGACTACCGGCATCTCACGTCGACGCGTGAGTAGTCGGCCAGGGAACTCGTCCACCTTCTCCGCCGGCTCCGTCAGCTGTATTGACACGGCCCGGCGTGACGGCTACGACCCCGAATCGAATCGAGTGGGCAACGATCGCTCCACTCGCGTTGCCCCAAGGAGCCAGTCATGCGACACGCCGCCGTATCGATCATCGTCTGCTTCGGCCTCGTTCTCGGAACGGGATGTGTTCAATCACCCACGGGCCCCGGCCTGATCTACATGAACGTGAAGGGCCCGCTCGGTCCCGCCGGCGGCACCGAGACGCCGAAGAAGGGCCAGGCGTGCGCACGCGTGCTCTTCCACCTCTTCGCCTGGGGTGACGCTTCGATCGAGACCGCCAAGCGAAACGGCGGCATCACCGAGGTGACGACGCTCGATCACGAGAGCTTCAACCTGATCGGGTTCGGGTCGTTCTGCACCAACGTCTACGGCAGCTGAGCCGGGGAGAACGACGATGCGAAAGATCGCGATCGCGATCGGCGTGCTCGCCCTGCTGGCGACACCCGTGTCGACGGCGTCCTCCGAGGGACTCGTCGACCTGTTCAATACGGGCTGCGTGATCACCGGTGCCCACGCCCACGGCTGCTTCATGACGGCGGTCAAGGGACCGGGTGCCTCGGGGCCGCTGCCGCGCGGGGACAAGTCCGGAAAGGCCTGCGGGTACAACATCCTGGCGCTCTTCACCTGGGGTGACGTGCGCATCACGACGGCTGCGGCCAACGGCGAGGTCAGCGAGGTGAGCTCCGTGGACTACACGGCCTTCGAGCTGATCCCGGGCTTCTACGGCTTCAGTCGTTTCTGCACCGTGGTGAACGGAAGGTAGGCGGATGCGCCGAAAGGGGTCCATCATGCGAAGCACCTGCCTGCTGCTCGCTCTCGCGGTCGGCGTCGCCTTCGGCACCGGCTGCGTCTACTCGCCGACGGGGCCGGGCATCATCTACATGAACGTCAAGGGTCCGATCGATCCCTACGAGGGAACCCGGACGACCAAGACCGGGGAGGCCTGCCAGATGACCTTCCTGGCGCTCTTCGCCCTGGGCGACGCGTCGGTGGAGACCGCCAAGCGGAACGGCGACATCCGCGAGGTGACCACCATCGACCACAAGAGCTTCAACGTCCTGGGCTTCGGGTCGTTCTGCACGGTCATCCACGGGACCTGACGAGGGCGCCGAGAAGTCCGCACGGCCTCAGTCCGCGGTCACCTCGATGTGACCGGCGGACCCGCCCACGACCTCGCCGATCACGGCCGACGCCGGGGTCTGGCGCTCGGCCAGGGTCGCCAGCAGGGCGTCCTCCCGCCCGGGCGGGACCGCCAGCAGCAGCCCCCCGGAGGTCTGGGCGTCGGCGAGCAGCAGACGCCGGGACGGGGAGACCGCGTCGTCGAAGCGCGTCGAGGACTCCACGAACTCGAGGTTGCGCCGGCTGCCGCCGGGGACGACGCCGTCGGATGCG
>JANQSB010000611.1 GCA_028284295.1 Myxococcota bacterium
CCGAGGTGGCGAGCAGCGCGTCGGGCCGACACGCCTGCAGGTAGCGGGCGATCCCGCCCACCGCGGTCCGCACCCGCCACCGCTTTCGCGATCGTACGATCGGCAATCGGGACGCCCGACCCGCGAACGGCTGGACCCGGACGACGTCCGCTACCCGGCTGGCGAGCAGGTCGTCGTCGCCGGCCGTGAGCAGGTCGACCCGGTGCCCGGCAGCCGCGAAGCCGTTCGCCAGGGTGACCATCGAACGCTGGGCACCACCGCCGCCGAGATCGGCGACGAAGAGCGCGATATGGGCGGGAGCGCGCACCGGCATGGCGGGAGATCGGCGGGTCGCAGCGGCCGAGGGAAGCTGGCCGACGGCGGTCGTTGCGTGGCCGCGGGCCCTACCATACCTGTAGTCGCTGGATGAAGCCGGCAACCGCACGCAGCCTGGCGCTGCTCGCCTCGATGATCGCCGGGACGGCCCTGCTCGAGTGCGGACTCCGGTGGCACGCGTTCGGGAGGCTGACGCCGCTCTCGGGGGAGCACGTGCTGCGCACGCCCCATCCGACCCGGGGATGGGCGCTGAAGCCGGGCGGGGTCGCCCACCAGCGCAGCCCCGACTTCGACGTGGTCGTCGAGATCAACGAAGCGGGCTTCCGCGACCTTCCGCACGACAGGAGCGAGGCCGGCGACGCGATCCGCATCGTGGTTCTGGGCGACTCCTTCATGGAGGCCTACCAGGTCGATCTCGAGGTGTCGCTGCCGCGCCAGCTGGCCGCGCGCTGGAACGATCCCGACGGGTCTGCCCGGGCAGAGGTCTCGAACCTCGGGGTCGGCGGCTACGGAACCGCCCAGCAGCTGCGTGTCTTCGAAGAGCTGGGGATCGCGTACCGGCCGCACTGGGTCGTGCTGGCCTTCTACACCGGAAACGACGTGGAGAACAACTCGCGCGCGCTCCAGGCGCGCATCTTCGGAAGCGACGATCCGAAGGTCTGGGGGCGTCCGTACGCGCGCGTCACGCCGGGAGGTCTCGTGTGGAGCGAGCCCGACTTCGCGCGCATGCAGGCCGCCGCCCGCGCGCGAGCCGAGGCGCGAAGGGATCCGCTGCGGCGCCTGGTGCGTCAGCTGACGCCGTCGGTCGCGGCGAATCGCATCCAGCAGGTCCTCGCTCGCTGGCTTCCGGCCGCCCGCCAGCCGCATCCGCACTTCGCCGCGCCCTTCCTCGCCGGACCCCGCGACCCCGAGCAGGAGGCCGCCTGGCAGACCACCCTGGCGCTGATCCGCGAGCTCCATCTTCGCACCCGCGCCGCCGGGGCTCGACTGATGCTGCTCGTGGTTCCGTCGCGCATCCAGGTCGAGGAGGGCTTCCGCGATCGTGTCCGGGCGCTCCACCCGGGCACCGCGCTCGACACCGAGCGCATCAGCCGCGAGCTGGCCGCCTTCGCGGCCCGGGAGGGAATCGCCTTCTTCGATCCCACGCCGCAGCTGGTCGAGAGCACGCGAGCCGGCGCTCCGGTCTTCCACCAGGTCGACGACAACCACTGGAACGCACGGGGTCATGCGATCGCCGCCGAGGGACTGGCGGCAGCGCTCGTCCGGGAAGGGCTAGTCCGGAAGGGGCCGGTCCGGCAGCAGCAGGGCCAGGGTCCGGTCGAGCGCCCGGTCGACTGAGTACGCGCCCGCGCGGTCGCGCCGCAGCGCGGGATCCCCCGGCGCATCGAGCGTCTGCTCGAGAGCGGAAGCCAGGGCCCGGACGTCGTCGACGGGCACCAGGCGACCGAACCGTCCGCCCTCCAGGATCTCGTCCGGTCCACTCGGACAATCGGTCGCCACCACCGGACAGCCGCAGGCGAGGGCCTGCACGAGCACGCCGGGCAGGCCCTCCCACCGCGACGACAGGGCGAAGACCCGGGCTCGTGACATCCAGGCGAAGGGATTGACGACGAAGCCCGGCAGGTCGACCTGCGTCGCGACCCCGAGGCGTCGGGCCAGGCGCGAGAGCGCCCCGCGGCCGGGCCCCTCCCCGAGCACGATCAGCCGGACTGGACGCCGTCGACGAAGCACGGCGAAGGCGCGCAGCAGCACGTCGAAGCCCTTCTGCGGTCTGAGCTTCCCGGCCCCGAGCACCACGGGCACGGACGCGTCGCCCAGCCAGGGATGCGGCACCGGAGCGCCCGCCTGCTTCTCGATGTCGGGACCGACGAGGGGATTGCCGATGGTCGTGATCGTCGAACGCTCCAGTCCGGCCGTGCGCGCGAGATCGTCGGCGACTCCGTTCGACACCGCCCCGATGCCGTCGGCCCAGGGATAGAAGCGACCCACCAGCTGCGGCAGGGCGCGGTTGCGGCGACCGACCCGGGCACGACGAGACAGGGTGTTCCGCTCGCTGACCCCGAGGCGCGTCGGGACACCGGACAGTCGTCGCGCCCACAGCGCCGCCAGGTTCGGGTGGTCGAGCGCCGAGAACATGGCCTCGGGCCGCTCGCTTCGCAGATAGGCCGCGAGCTCCGGGATGCAGCCCAGGATCCAGTGCGGGTTGCCGGTCCGGAAGGCAGGCCACAGGCCGCGCGCCTCGCTCGCCTGGCGTCCCAGCGCCGGCAGCGCGTGGAAGGCGCTGCGTCGGCCCAGCTCGATCACGCGTACGCCGTCGGGCAGCTCGTCGAGGAAGGCGCCCCGGGCCTGGCCGAGGACCAGGTCGACACGGTGGCCGCGATGCAGACAGCCGGCTGCCAGCGACACCATCATGCGCTCGGCACCGCCGCCGCCCGCGAGCGATCGCGTGAAGATCGCCAGGTGACGCCCGTCGCGGCCCGGCCGCGTCCCACCCCCGCCTCGCATCCGGTCAGCCGTCGCCTCCGCGCCCAGCTTACAGCGGAGCGGCGACGGCCCGCCCCTGCCGCGCGAGGGGCGTTCGCAACCGGGCTATCCTGCCGCGACGGAGGCAACGCAGATGAGCCGAATCGCCGCGCTCGCGATCGTGTTCCTCGCTGCGTCCTGCCTGCCCGCCTGCGCCACGCCCCCCGCGAACGAGCGCGAGATGCCGGCCTTCGTCGGGACCTGGCACGTGCTGATCCACTACCGGGAGCCCCAGGGTCGCTTCCCGGAGCGCTGGAAGTGGGACGAACGGGTCTGGATCATCGAGCCCGCCCCGGACGGGGGCGGGTACGACTGGGTCGAGCACGCGATGGTCAACCTGCAGGACCAGACCGATCGCTTCGAGAAGCTCGGCACGCCCATGGCGCGGCGACTGCTGGGCGCCTGGGAGCCCAATGCCGCCCAGCGTGAGGAGATCGAGAACGGCATCACGGTCTCGTCCCGGGGCATGCGCCGAAAGCGGCTGGAGTCGGTGGAGCCCGGGCTCTGGCAGAGCCCCACCGAGGCCAACACCGTCGGACGCAGCTCGAGCGGCATCGGCTACCACGAGGTCTGGTCGATCCGCGAAGACGGGGAAGGAACCCACTTCCGGATCGAGTCCCGCTTCGCGGTATCGGCCACGGGCGGCGACGAGCGCGGCGGGCTCACCGTCTACCAGGCCGAGGAGTCGGGCACGGCCCGCTTCCAGGGCCGCTACCACCGGGAGGACGAGCGCGTGGGCCGCTTCGAGGTCTCCCCCACCCGCATCCTGGTGCAGGCCCCGACCCGTCCCCGCATGACCAGCCTGCCCGGCCCGGCGGGTCCCATCAAGCTGGTCCCCGACAACCAGATCCAGAGTCGCGTCCCGCTGATCCTGACCGTGCTGCGCCCCTTCCACTACTACCGCTCGCGACAGGTGACCGTGGACTCGACGCCGCCCGGAGCCGAGCTCGACCTCGCGTACCTGCGCCGCGGGAGCCAGCTCATGTACCACCGCGGCCAGGCACCCCTCGAGGTGGTGCTGCCGACGCGCCTGCAGAGTGCCTCTGCGGACCGGTTGCTGATCCGCGGCTTCCTGCCCGGACACGAACGGACGCGGATGAGCCTGTCGATCGACGAGCTCGGGAACGAGGAGCTCGTGCTCGAGCTGCCGCCATTGCCCAACCAGGTCACCGCGGTGCTGCACGGGTCACTCGCGGGACGCTCGGTGCTCGAGCTGCGCAGCGACGAGCCGCCCACCCTGCGCGTCTCCGAGGACGCCGGGGGCTACACGGTGGTGCTGGTACGGACCGGCCTCGAGTCGGCGCTCAGCGAGCAGCTGTCCACCCTCGACGACCCACAGCTGGAGGTCGACGCGCGCCAGCTGGGCAACGACCTGGTCCTGCGACTGGGCTTCGGCACGGCGGGCCCGCTCGAGCTGCGCCACCGCAGCACCGTCGACCCGGTGCGCGGTGGCGCCCGGACCCGCATCGAGCTCGAGGGCGAGGCGGCCGCGGGCCGCAGCGAGAGACTGCTCGCGGCCGTCGCATCGATGGAGGCACCGTCCGGCGACGTCTGCCAGGGTGCCTGGGAGCAGGCCCTGCGCGTGGAGCTCTCGGACCGGGAGCTGTCCGGACTGCTCGGCCGCGACGATCACCCGTATCGGGCGACCCTGCGCGCGGCCCTGCGACGCCTGGCGGAGCTGAGCCCGGACCGCACCCTGCACACCACGGGAGGGACGGCTCTGGTATCGGGCAGCCCGCTCGAGTTCGAGCTGGCCTGGTCGCGCAGTGCGGAGATCGACGGCTATCTCCGCTGGCTCCACGACGTCGCCCAGCGCATCGAGCCCGAAGACGAGGGGACGCGAGCCTTCCGCAGCATGGTGGCCCCGGGATGGGAGGTCGGCCGATTCGATCGGCTGCTGGCCTCGGCCCGGACGGGCCTCGAGCAGTGCCAGCGAGGCGTGGCGATTCCCACCGGCTGAGCGCTGGGATCGGGATCGGTGCTGGTCGGGCCGGCGAGATTCGAACTCGCGACCTCTTGACCCCCAGTCAAGCGCGCTACCAAGCTGCGCCACGGCCCGCCGGCAGCACGATTAGCCCTGATGGGCCGGGATGTCGAGGAGCCCGCTCAGGCGACGCCGGGCTCGTCCTCGTCCAGCCACAGCTCCGGGAGCTCGGGCTCGTGGTCGACGGGCTCGATCTCGAGCAGGGCTTCGGCCTCGTCGATGGGGGCGCCCAGCCAACGCTCCTCCTTCCAGGCGCTGCCCACGCCTTCGGGCGCCTGCACGAGGATGCGGCTGGCCACGTCGTGGACCCGTCGCGGCACGCCGCCCGACAGCCGGTGGATGGACTCGATCGAGTCGGCGCCGAAGCGTGCGCGCTCGGAGTCCGGGACGCCCGCCTGATCGAGGCGCGTCTCCACGTAGAGCTGCGTCTCCCGCAGGTCCATGGGCTCCTTGAAGCGCACCTCGGCCAGCTCGTTGTGGAGGGCCGCCAACACCCGGCTCGAGGCCGCGTCGTCGGCCGTTCCCACGACGACCCGGATGCGATTGCCGGACTCGCGGACCAGCGCCGAGAGCTCGCGCGCGGTCTCGACGGGCATCGAGCCCGCGTCGTCGATCAGCAGCAGGAGCAGCTCCCCCTGCTCTGCCCGCCTGCGGGCCTCGAGCAGCAGCGCGCGCAGCGGATCGTCGGGCCCCGGGTCGGGCCCCGGACCGTCGAGCAGGCCGAGGGTCCAGGCGCACAGCTCTTCCAGGGTCACGGCGCCGTAGGGAAGGAACAGGGCGCAGAACTCGGGGGCCAGACGCCGGGCCAGCAGACGCAGCAGCAGGCTCTTGCCGAGCCCGGGCGGCGCCGTGAGGGCCGTCGTGCGTCCGGCGCGAACCAGCCGTTCGAGCTCGAGCAGCGCGTCCTCGGTGGCGGCCCGGGGCACGTAGTCGCCGGGATTGGCGGTCTCGCCGAACGCCTGCCGCGTGCCGACCCCGCCAACCGATTCGACCCTTCGTCGCGCTGCCGCTTGACCCTCGTCGGCCCGCAAGTCTACCCTCCGCCCCGTTCGGGGCCCCTTGCGGGTTCTTCGGGAGATTCCCCTGCGGACTCAAGCACATAGGCCTCGGATCCCGTCCGGGCTCCGGGGCGTCGGTCGTATCGTCGCGGTCGTCGGAGCGGCCATCGGGCTGCTGCCGTCCGGGGCCCTGGGGGCTGGGGACCCCAGCCGAGCGGGGGCCTACTGTCCGTTCCCCGCCAAGGGCGAGAAGCCGGTCTGCTTCACCGAGGTCGAGCGGGAGTACTCGGACTTCATCGCAGCCGTGGACTCCGGCAAGGTGGACGATCCGGAGGTGGCCGAGCTGGAGCGGGCCCTGCAGCAGGGAGGTGAGTCGGAGACCCGCGCCCTGGCGCTCTCTTCGCTCGCCTACGGCTACTTCATGCTGGCCGAGCGGGCAGCCTCGGAAGAGGCGCCGGATCCGGCCCTGGTCGCCCGTCTCGAGAGCTGGAACCAGCTCCTGTCCTCGGTCTACGCGGATGCCGAATCGGAGCCGCGCTTCCGGACCGCCGTCCGCCGGGCCGCGGTCGATCTGCACGAGCGGGCGCCCGCCGTGCCCTCCAGCGACGACGAGTGCGAGGGGTCTGCGACGGGCGACTCCTGCCGCACCACCAGTGGCCTCCTGGCCGCTCTGAAGCGCATCGACGACCCCGACGCCGACACCGGTGTCCGCGGAGCGCTGGGGAGGCTCCTGGGTCGCATGTTCGACGACGACGACGAGGTCCTCGCGCCGGCCTCCGACGACAGCGCCGCCGCCCCCCGCTAGGGCACAGGGAGACCGCCGAACCGATGGGCCCGACGACCCGCACGCCATTCCCCATGCGCATGCTGCGCGCCTCGCTGCTGCACGCCGACACCTACGAGGAGGTCGAGGCCGACCGCGGCTCCATCGGCCAGGCCTTCGCGGTGGTGCTGATGGCGAGGCGCGCAGCATGCGCATGGGGAATGGCGTGCGGGTCGTCGGGCCCATCGGTTCGGCGGTCTCCCTGTGCCCTAGC
>JANQSB010000614.1 GCA_028284295.1 Myxococcota bacterium
TGCACGAAGGGCAGGATCAGGATGGCGACATGGTCGCAGTAGCTGACCGAGACCGGCCCCAGCACCTCGTGGGCGGGTGCCGCATTCGAGCGGGTCGAGACCGTGAGATGGTGCTGCGGAATGACGGGCCGGGAGGAGCAGCCCGGGCTCGCAGCCGCCAGACCGAGGGCCAGAGCGAACGCCGCCGCGCGCCTCACGAGCGCCCTGCCACGAGCTTCGCGGGCTGGCCACTCACGACCGCGCAGGTCCTCGTATAGAGGAGCAGGGAGATGCGATCCGTCTTGAGCCGCGCGTTCAGCAGGACGTCCGCGCCGGCATCGGCCAGCAGGCGCGCCAGGACCGCCTCGTGGCTGGGGGTGTCACCGTTGCCGAACAGGAACAGGTACGCGGACTGGCAGTCCGACCCGGTTCGCACCGACCCGATCGGCTCGTAGTGGTCCCGCGTGGAAGCCACGGAGACGAGTGTCAGGCTGGAGACACCCGTGTACAGCTCGGTACACCCTGTCGCAGCGATCGCGACGACCGCCGCCAGAGTGGCCGCCCGTAGCCGTGACCCACTTCGTCCCATGTGCGGGTTCCTCCCGAGTCCTTTAGCGTAGCCCCCGATGAGTGACCGAGCCCTGCCCCAGCGCATCGTGTGTGGCGTGTCGTGCCGCGAACCCGAGAAGGACGGACGCATCACGATCGCCGAGACCGACCTGCACACCACCGAGCAGGCCATCGACCTGGCCGCGCGCTGCGAGGGCAGCATCGTCTTCGTCCACGTGGTGGACTGGGTCGAGCGCCGAGCCATCGAGAGCGACGAGATCATCGCGGCCGTGGACGAGGCGCTGGGCGAGGAATTCGCCGCGCTCACCCGAAAGGCCGAAGCCCGGGGGGTCTCCGCCCGCCACGAGACCCGTCTCGGCCGGCCCGGCCGCGAGCTGCTGAACGTGGCCGACGAGGTGCAGGCCGATGTGGTGGTGGTGAGCCCCCGCCGAGAGCGCATCTCCCTCGGCAAGCGCATCTTCCACGGGCACACCGCCTACCGGGTCCTGAAGGAGTCGCGCTGTCCGGTCTGGGTGGTCGAGCCGGACTGCCCGCCGCCGCGGCGGATCCTGGCGCTGCTCGATCGCACCGACGTGAGTCAGAAGGTCGTCGAAGCCGCCGAGGCCCTGGCGGGGATCTACGACTCGAAGCTGTTCGGACTGTGCTGCCTCGAGTACCCCAACGACATGTCGCTCCAGCGCATGCCCCGCGCCCGCAACGCGATCCAGCGCTACCACCAGGAGGTTCGCGAGACCGCGAGGAACGATCTCGACGAGCTGACCGCCCGCAACCCGGATTGGAGCCTGCTCCTGGGCGAAGACTGGGTGGTTCGCCTGGCGCCGCGGGTGATCGAGGAGAAGAAGATCGATCTGGTCGTGATGGGCGGCGTCTCGAAGCCACGCCTCGCCGGCGCGCTACTGGGAACCACCGCTCAGCGACTGCTCGACCACATGTCGGTCTCGGTCTGGATGGTGCGCGGGGAAGCCGAGTAGCCGGGAACCGAGCGAGCCCCGCACCGCCTCCGGGCGCCACTGCAGGTAGGAGCAGAGCGCGGGCGCCACGGTGACGTCGGCCGCCCAGGCGAAGAACAGGGTCAGGGCCCCGAGCGCACCGAACTGCGCCTGGGTGACCAGGTCGCTGGTGGTGAGCACCGAGAGCCCCAGGCACAGGGCGGCGGTCGTCCAGGTGACGGGTCGCCCCACCCGGGCCAGGGCCTCGACGGAGGCCGTGGCCGCGTCGGATCCCGCGCGAGCCCGGTCCCGATGCCGGGAGACGAAGTGCAGGGTGTCGTCGATGGCGATCCCGAGCACGACGCAGCCCAGCAGCGCCGTCGCGTTGTTGAGCGGAACCCCCGAGAGCCCCAGCGCACCGAAGTAGGCCGCGACCGGCAGGGCGTTCAGCAGCACGGTGAGCGCAGCCGACCCGACGGAGCGGAAGGCGACCGTCAGGATGAGCAGGATG
>JANQSB010000632.1 GCA_028284295.1 Myxococcota bacterium
CGAATCCACTTCGGCGATGCGCGCGTTCCAGTGCTTCTCGATCCACTGCGCGAAGCCAGTTCGCAGTTCGTCGTCGATCGCGGGTGCGCTCATCCGACCAAGCGCCCTCAGCCGAAGAACAGGTGGCACGCCATCACGGCACCGCAGAAGCCCGCGAAGTCACCGGCGAGGCAGGCGGGCAGGGTGTGACGGCCCTGGCTGATGCGGGCGGCGCCGAAGTAGACGGCGAGGACGTAGAAGGTCGTCTCGGTCGAGCCCTGCAGGGTGCTCGCCACCATGCCCACGAAGGAGTCCGGGCCGTTGGCCTGCAGCGTCTCGCTCATCACGCCGAAGGCGCCGGATCCCGAGAGGGGGCGCAGCAGGGCCATGGGGAGGACCTCGGCGGGCACGCCGACGGCCGCCGTGAGCGGCGCGACGGCTCCGATCACCATCTCGAGCAGGCCGGAGACCCGGAGCATCTTGACGGCTGCGATGATCGCGACGTGGTACGGGTCGATGCGTACCGCGACGTCGAGTCCTTCCTTGGCTCCCGCGATCATGGAGTCGTAGACGGAGACCCGTCCCGCCACGCCGATCAGCAGCAGTCCTGCGATCAGGCTGGGGAAGGCCCAGCTCTGGATCACGTCGAGGAGTCCTTCGAGCAGGCCGCGATCGTTCGCGAGCTGCCAGGCGTCGCGCAGGAAGAGAAGGGCCAGCACGCCCGCGATCCCGGCGACGAGCGCGATCCGCCAGCCCTCCATGGGTGCGCGCGGCCCGGCGCTGGCGCCGGCCGACTCGTCGGGGGCCGGGAACTCGTCCTCTTGCGGCCCGTCCAGGTCCCCATGTCCGGCCGCCGCGTCGACCGGCGGCGGTCGGAAGGGCGGCAGCCGCCGCAGCAGGAAGAACATGCTGACGGCGGCAATGGTCGAGCAGGTGGTCGCGATCAGGGTGGGGACCCAGATCGCGTCCGCGGCCGTCGATCCCGCGGCCAGCCGGACCATGATGGTCCCGCTCGGTGGCAGGATCGTGATGGCCGAGGTGTTGATGGCCAGGAACAGCACCATCGAGTCGGAAGCCACGGCCGAATGGCGGTTCAGGCGGGCGAGCTCGGACATCGCCTTCAGACCGAACGGCGTCGCCGCGTTGCCGAGGCCCAGCATGTTGGAGGCCATGTTCATCACGATGGCGCCCATCGCCGGGTGGTCGGCGGGCACCTCGGGGAAGAGCCGGCGCAGAACGGGCGCCAGCCCCCGCGCGATCCAGTCGCGCAGGCCCCCGTCGAAGGCGATCCGCACGAGCCCCAGCATGAACATCATGCCGCCGACGAGGCCGATGACGAGCTGGACGGCGTCCTTCGTCCCCTCGAAGAGCCCCTGCGTGACCTCGGTCATGCGGCCGGTGTAGGCCGCGAATACGAGAGACGAGAGGATCAGGCCGAGCCAGATCCAGTTGAGCACCGGTACCCCCCCCAAGGCCCAGTGAGCGCGACGACCGTCGCGTCCGCGGCGAATTGCCGCCCCGCAGGCTCGGGGATAAGCTGCCTCAAGTCAAGCTTCCAGCCCCCCGGCCGATCTGAGCAGCATGGAGCACCGCGTCCGGTACCTCCCGGGAGGGCAGCGATCGATGTCGGAACAGCCTGCGCCGATGCGCGGGAGCGCGCAGCGGAGCAGGACTCGCGGCGTGGCCCCGCAGCTCGTCGGAATGGTCGCGATGCTGCTGCTCGGCGCTCCGGCATGCCCCGCTGCCTCCTCTCCGGCCGCGGTCGCGCCGGGCGCCGATCCCGGCCTCGCCTCGCGTCTCGAGGAGGCCCTCTCCACCCGGGCCCTGAGGCGCGCGCGGGTCTCGGCCCTGGTGGTCCGCGCCAGCGATGGAGCGGTGCTCTTCGAGCAGTCCCCGGATCGCCCGCTGACCCCGGCCTCCAACATGAAGATCCTGACGGCCATGGCGGCGCTCGAGACCTTCGGTCCGACCTGGCGCTTCGAGACCGAGGTGCTTGCCGATCGTCTGCCCGACGAGGATGGCGCGGTCGGAACCCTGTACGTGCGCGGCGGTGGCGACCCGGCCATGACCTCGGAGGACTGGTGGCGCCTGGCGGCGGACCTCCACCGCAAGGGTCTGCGGCGTGTCGAGGGGGACGTGGTCCTCGACCCGGGCGCCTTCGACGGCGCGCGCTGGCATCCCGACTGGGGCGCCGTCTCCTCGCGTGCCTACCACGCGCCCGTGGGCGGCTTGAATGCCAACTACGGTGCGTTCGCGGTCACGGTTCGCCCGGGCTCCCGCCCCGGCGAGCCCGTGCGGGTCGAGATCGATCCCCCCGTCGGCTACCTCGTGGTCGCGAACCGTGCGCGGACCGGCCCGCCCGGCGGTCGCAGCTCGCTGGTGGTCGACCGCGCGCCTGCGTCGCTCGGCGAGCAGGTGAACGTCGACGGTCAGACTCCGGCGGGTGGCAAGCCCCGGACCTACTACCGCAGCGTCAGCGATCCCGTTCGCTATGCGGGCGCCGTGCTGGGCATGCAGCTGACCGCGCTGGGCATCGAGGTCGTCGGGTCGACCCGCGTCGCCGTCGCTGCAGCGGACGCGCTTCCCCTGCACACCTTCGAGGGGCGGCCGCTCGGTGAGATCGTGCGACTCTTCGTCAAGTACAGCAACAACGCCGTCGCCGAGTCGTTGGTGAAGGCGATGGGCGCCCACCGCAGCGGTCGGCCCGGCTCCTGGGAGAACGGGATCCCCGCCTTCCGCGAGGCCCTTGCCTCGTTGGGGGTCGACGACACGGACCTGAAGATCGTCGACGGCTCCGGGCTTTCCTACCGCGACAAGCTCACGCCCCGCGCGCTCGTCGAGGCTCTGCGCATCAGCCGGGGCTCGTTCCGGATCGGACCCGAGCTGACGGCCTCCCTGCCCATCGCGAACGGCGACGGCACCCTGGAGAAGCGAGTCGAGGGCGCGCCGGGTCGGGTGCGGGCGAAGACCGGGCTCCTCAATCGCATCACCTCGCTTTCGGGCTTCGCCGAGCTGCCCGACGGAGAGGTCGCGATCTTCTCGGTCCTCACCAACGGCTACCGCGGCAGCGACGAGCAGGCGATGGATGCGCTGGATCGCTTCGTCGCCGTGCTGACGGACCCGGAGCCTACGACGACGCGCCCTTGACGACGGGGTCGTCGTCGACCCGGTCGTAGGCGCGCATCACCTGCTCGACGTAGAGCTTCGGCATGCGCGCACCGCGACGGATGCGGCGGTCGATTCGACCCGGTCCCCAGTTGTAGGCGGCCAGGGCGGTCGGGACGTGGTCGTAGCGGTCCGACAGCTCGCGCAGGTAGGCGATGCCGAGCCGCACGTTCACCAGGGGGTCGAAGAGGGTCTCCGGACCGTGCCACTCGACGCCGTGCTCCGCGGCCAGCTCGCGTCCGGTCTCGGGCATGATCTGCATCAGGCCCAGGGCGCCCACCGGCGAGACGGCCCGGTGGTAGCCGGCGCTCTCCACGTGGATGACCGCGAGTACGAGGCTCACCTCCATCTCGTGGGCGGCGCACTCGTCCACGATCGTCCGCGCGACGGCATCGATCTCCCGTTGGGAGAGCCCGGTGTGTCGCTCCGCGAGAATCTCCGCGATGCGGTCGATCTCGAGCTCGCGTTCGGTCGCCGGCGCGACCTCGATCTCGGCCATCTGCCGGCTCAGCGACGGGGTCGCCGCCGCGCCGACCGGCGGCAGGGTTCCGCGCGCGCCGAGCTCGGCGCCCGGGTCCACCGCGGCACCGGGGAAGACCTGGCAGGAGAGGGCGAAGCCGCCCAACAACGCGAATGCGCACAGCAGCAGGCGACTCATCTCACTGGATCCCCAGAGGCGAGAGACCGAGGTCCCTCATCGCGTGAAGGTTGTTGACGACCGCGTAGCCCGTGGTCGTCGCGATGAAGCCGAGCAACCCGAGCTTCAGCCCGTCCGCGAAGCGCGACGTCATCACGAGGAAGCCGACGGCGAAGAGGGTGATGACCGAGTCGATGGCGAGCCCCGGCACCAGACCGGCCAGGTCGAAGAGCCAGCCCGCCAGGGGGTTCGCCTCGATCACCTCCCAGCCGCGGACCGGCATGCGCAGACACAGGTAGGTGGTCCAGTGGTCCGCACCGGTCAGAAGCAAGGTCAGTGCTGCAAGCGCCCGAAGCATTCCCGATCCACTCCCCCTGCGACCGCCTGGGCCGCGTCCTGGGTCGGGGAGGGGATGGAGCAAGAAGCATGCCCCGGACCCGATCCCCGGCCCGAAGGCGAGCGCCATCGGGTCACTGTGCCCCGCGGATGCGTGTCGCTTGCGCGCTCGCGAGGGCGGAGCCCGAGGGGGCGGGGAAGCCGCTTACCGCTTTTCG
>JANQSB010000648.1 GCA_028284295.1 Myxococcota bacterium
GGCTTCGGGGTGGCTCACGCGTCCGCACAGGGACCTCATCCCCTCGGCGATGGTCCGCACGACCACCGCGTGCTCCTCCTGCTCCTTCTTGCTCTCCCGCAGCTCGCGGGCGAGCCGCGCGTCCTCCTCGGGCGAGCGACCCCGAGCGGCCGAGCCCGCGACTGCGCTGGATTGGATTCGGTCTCCCTGCCGCGCCACCAGGAGCTCGGGCGTCGCGCCGACGAAGCAGGCCGACCCCGAGGCCGGCGAATCCGGTACCGCCGCGGGCGCGACGGCGAAGGTCACGCACTCCGGATACAAGCCTTCCAGGCGCTCGAGCAGTGCCACCCGGTCGAAGCCTTCGTCGTGTCGTACCCGCAGTGAACGAGCGAGCACCACCTTCTCGAAGCGACCGGACGCGATCTCCCGACGCGCCGCCTCGACCTGCGCCCGGTAGTCGGCATGGGAACGATCCGCCCGCACCCGGTACTCCGGTCCGGGCTCGAGCCCGGCCGCGCCTTCACGCTCGAAGCCGCTGGGTTCCGGATCCGTCGCCCGCAGCGCCCGGTTGCGGAACAGCGCGTCCAGGACCGGCGCCTGCCGTTCGCGGACCGCCCTCGCGTCGGCGCTCGCGCCCGTGAGCGTCAGCCAGAGCTCGCCTTCCCGCTCCACGAGCAGCAGCTCGGGCAGCACCAGGCGCGCCGGCGGGAAGCCCGCGAACCCCTCTCCGGGAAGCCGCCCGGAGAACGCGAAGCCCCCGACGAGCAGGGGTCCGCGGCACGCCGGTCCCGCATCTCCCTCGATGTCGAGGCCCTCGAAGACGGTCCGAACGGCGCGCGACACCGAGTCGAAGCGATCGGCACCGGCGGCCTCGATCACGTGAACCGCGCCGACCGCGAAGATCGTGGTGCCCGTCGCGGGGTGGCTCCAGTAGAAGCGCTCGCGCCCGTCCGCGACGACCCAGGCCGTGTGCCAGTCGCAGGGCAGCGACCGCGGGTCGAGCCTCGCCCGCCAGCTTCGCAGCCCGGGCTTCACGGTCGCACCGCCGTCCAGATCTGGGCCGTGCCGAGGAGCGCACCTCGCCGCTCGACGGAGACGAGCCCGGCCTCCTCGAACCAGGCCTGCAACACGCGTGCTTCGGGGAGATAGTCGGTGGAGCGAGGCAGGTAGCGATAGGCGTCGCGATCCGACAGGAGTCCACCCACCCACGGCACGAAGCGATCGAAGTACGCTCCGTGGGCGGCCCGGACGATCCGCGCCGCCGGACGGTCGACGTCGATCACCGCGAGCCGGCCCCCGGGCTCGAGGACCCGCACGAGCTCGGCGAGCACCTCGGGCACGGACACGAAGTTGCGGAAGGCGAACCCGCAGGTCACCACGCTGACGCTCGCGTCGCCGAGGGGCAGGCCCGCCCCATCTCCCTGCACGAAGCAGGCTCCCTGCAGTCGCCGCCCTCCCTGCCGCAGCATCTCCAGTGCGAGATCGACGCCGATCGCACGGGCGCCCCGCAGCGCGGCCATCTCCAGCAGGTCTCCGGTTCCGCAGGCGAGGTCGAGCACGCGATCGCCCGGTCCCACCCCCACCAGGTCGAGGCAGCGGCGCCGCCAGCGCTGATCCAGACCCGCCGTCATCAGGCGGTTCATCGCGTCGTACCGCGGCGCGATGCGGTCGAACATCGCGCGCACGGCGACGCGCTTCTCTGCTCCCGTGGGCAGGGATCGGGGGCTCGAGGCACTCACCGCCATGCGACCTCGAGCTTGAGCGACTCGGTGGCGGCCAGCGCCTCCTGCAACGCGGCACTCTCCCCGCCCTGCTGCAGGCGCTCGAGCGCTCGACCCACCAGCGTGCGCTGGAAGTGCAGTGCGACGAGTCGCGTCACGTGCGGCAGCAGGCGACGGAAGGCCTCGGCGATCTCCTCCGCTCGGGCATCCGGCTGCTTCCGCACGTGGTCGTCGAAGAGGTCGATGCCCCGGTCGGCCACCTCGTTCACGTGGCCGGCGTGGTGGACCGCCAGGTTCAGGAGCTCGTCGAGGGGAAAGCCCTGGCCCAGGATCGCCAGCGCGGCCCGCGCCATCTCGAGATCGGCCTCGTTGAAGCGTTCCTCCCCGTCGATCCGGACGGGCTCCATCAGCCCCGCCCGCACCACGGCCGCGATCAGCGGCTCGGGCACGCCGGACTCGCTGGCCAGCTCGGCCGCGCTCCAGGTGTGCCCCCCCATGCGCTGCTCGAGCAGGGCTTCGAGCAGCTCCGGGGCGGCCCCCGCCTCGCGCCCGGCTTCGCGCGCTGCTCCGGTCCCGCTCTGCGCCTCCCGGTCGGGGCGGTCCAGCAGGCGCGCGATCTGGGCCAGGCTGAAGCCCTCCTCGAGCAGGCTGCGGACCCGGCGCAGACGCGCGAGGTGCTCATCGCGGTAGACCGCCACCCGACCCCGTCGCTCGGGGGCCGGAATCAGTCCCTTGCCCTGGTAGAAGCGGATCGTGTCGACCCGCACGTTGGCCAGCTCGGCCAGCTGCTCCACGCGATATTCCATGCACTGATTCTAGGAGTCAGCACTCGAAGTGTCATCTCGCAGCGGTGCCGGTTCGTTGATTTCTTCAATTGAATCAAATGGTTGTGGAGTCAGTGCCCGGCGGCGATCTCACCGAAGCGACGCAGCAGCGCCTTCCCATCGCCCGAGTCGACGACCCCCTCCAGCACCTCGGCGGGATCGATGCCCTCCTCGAGCAGCTGCGGTGTCCGGGTCTCCACGTAGCCGCGGACGATGTCCGCGTCGAACTCGGGATGCCACTGCACCCCCCAGGCCCGCGGGCCGAAGGCGAGGGCGTGGTTCGGGTCGGTGGTGCTGGTGGCGAGCAGCCGGGAGCCCGCCGGCGGCTCCAGCACCGACTCCACGTGGCTCACGTGGAGCGAGGCCCGGGCCGGCAACGCGCCCAGCAGGGGATCCCCCGCATCGACACCGAGGGAACGATCGACGGCGACGTTTCCGATCGTTCGACCGCGCGGGTTCCGCCCGACCTGTCCCCCGAGCGCCTGGGCGAGAAGCTGATGGCCGTAGCAGATGCCGAGGATGGGCGACCCGGCCTGCATGAGCTCCACCAGCCAGGACCCGGCCCGGACGCTCCAGTCCTCCCGGTCGGAGACGAAGGCAGGCGAGCCCGTGACCACCGCGGCCCGGACGCTTCCCGGGGCGGGCAGCGGGGCCCCCTCGAAGACCGGAACCACGTCGAGGGCGGTGGTCTCGACCCCGAGGCCTTCCGCGATCCATTCCTCGAAGTCCCCCCGTCTCTCGAGGACCGACGGAACGGTGCTGCCGGTCTTGACCACGACGAAGGATCGGGAGGACATCCGGGAACCGCTCGAACTAGACCTGCTTGAAGAAGTCGTTGCCCTTGTCGTCCACCACGATGAAGGCGGGGAAGTCCTCGACCTCGATCTTCCAGATCGCCTCCATCCCCAGCTCCTCGTACTCGACGACCTCGACCTTCTTGATGCAGTCCTGCGCGAGGATCGCCGCGGGACCGCCGATCGAGCCGAGATAGAAGCCGCCGTGCTTCTTGCACGCGGCCGTCACCTGGGGCGAGCGGTTTCCCTTGGCCAGGGTGACGTGGCTGCCGCCGTGCTCCATGAAGAGATCGACGTAGGAGTCCATCCGGCCGGCCGTGGTCGGTCCGAAGGAGCCCGACGCGTATCCCGCCGGCGTCTTCGCCGGCCCGGCGTAGTAGATGATGTGCTGCTTGAAGTAGTCGGGCAGCCCTTCGCCCGCGTCGATGCGCTCCTTGAGCTTCGCGTGGGCGATGTCGCGCGCGACGATCAGGGTCCCGGTGAGCGCCAGCTGGGTGGTGACGGGATGGGACGAGAGCTGCTGCCGGATCTGATCCATGGGCTGCTCGAGGTCCACCCGGACGACGCGCTCGGAGAGCTCGAACGACTCGGTCTCGGGCAGGAAGCGGGCCGGATCCGTGTCGAGCTGCTCGAGGAAGACGCCTTCGCGGTCGATCCTCGCCAGGATCTGCCGGTCGGCGCTGCACGAGACGCCGATCCCCACCGGGCACGAGGCACCGTGACGCGGCAGCCGGATCACCCGCACGTCGTGGCAGAAGTACTTGCCCCCGAACTGGGCACCGATGCCGGTCTTGCGCGTGAGCTCGTGGATCTCCTCCTCCAGCACGGGGTCGCGGAACGCGCGCCCGTGCTCGTTGCCCTGGGTGGGCAGGGAGTCGAGATAGCGCGTGCTGGCCAGCTTGACGGTCTTGAGGGTCGCCTCCGCCGAGGTGCCGCCCACCACCACCGCCAGGTGGTAGGGGGGGCAGGCCGCCGTCCCGAGGAGCCTGATCTTCTCGGCCATGAAGGCCAGCAGCGACTCCGGATTCAGCAGGGCCCGGGTCTCCTGGAACAGGAAGGTCTTGTTCGCCGAGCCTCCTCCCTTGGTGATGAAGAGCAGCTCGTAGGCGTCGCCGTCCGTGGCCTGGATGTCGATCTGCGCCGGCAGGTTGGTTCCGGTGTTCTTCTCGTCGTACATCGAGAGGGGCGCCATCTGCGAGTAGCGCAGGTTGCTCGTCTCGTAGGCCTGCTGGATTCCCCGGGCGAGAGCGGCTTCGTCGCCCCCACCGCGCACGAAGACCTCCTGCCCCTTCTTTCCGACGACGATGGCCGTGCCCGTGTCCTGACACGAGGGGAGCACCATGCCCGCGGACACGTTGGCGTTGCGGAGCAGCTCCAGGGCGACGAAGCGGTCGTTGTCCGAGGCCTCCGGGTCGTCGAGGATCTTGCGCAGCTGGGCGAGGTGACCCGTGCGGAACAGATGCGACACGTCGCGCACGGCCTCGGCGGCCAACGCGGTGAGCGCCTCGGGCTCGACGCGCAGGATGCGGCGGCCCTCGAAGTCGAGCTCGGAGACCCAGCCCGCGTCACCGTCGAGGCGACGATAGGAGGTGGGGTCGGGGCCGAGCTCGAAGGGCTTCTGGTAGTGGAAGTCTGCCACGGGGGGCTCCTCGCGCGTTTCTTCGCCTGTTATAGCGAAGAGGTCCCGCGGGTCGGCGCACGCGGCGGCGGCGGGCCGCTCAGTCGACGAGCAGGTACGAGCTGACGAGGTCGGCGAGCGCGTTCATGCCGGGCTCGGCGGCGGCTGGCTCCATCGCCGCCAGCGGCACCAGCGCCTGGAAGGAA